>NZ_JANIKJ010000018.1:0-40081 GCF_024580965.1 Corynebacterium kozikiae | reverse complement strand
CTCATAGAAGGCAACCGCATCCCTTTTGAACTGCTCGTCATAGCGTTTCGCTGACATGGTGGTAGATTACCTTTCCCCCAGCCCGACTGAGCTGAGATTGGGTGTCTACCTAACGGGGGTCAGGTCCTCCATCGTCTTCGAAGTCGCAGCAGACATGATCCGCATGTGCCCACCGCTGGCCAAGCGAGTCAAAATCCAGGACTCCCAAAAACGCATCATCTACACCCCAACCAGCAGCTTCCACGAGGTCCTCTCCGCTGAGGCCTACTCCAAGCACGGCTTCAACATCTCCGGGGAAGTCTTCGATGAACTGCACACCCAACCCAACCGGGCCCTGGTCGATGTCATGACCAAAGGCTCCGGCGATGCCCGCACCCAACCGCTCCACTTCTTCATCACCACCGCAGGCACAGACACCCACTCCATCTGCTACGAATACCACCAAAAAGCCCTCGATCTGATCGATGGCAAGAAACACGACCCGACCTTCTACCCGGTGGTCTACGGGGCAGCACCCGAGGATGACTGGACAGCTGAGGCCACCTGGTTCAAAGCCAATCCCTCCTTGGGAATCACCGTGCCGGTGGAGAAAGTCCAGCAGGCCTGCCATTCAGCTCGGCAAAACCCGGCCGAGGAGAACACCTTCCGCCAGCTACGCCTGAACCAATGGGTCAAACAGTTCGTACGCTGGATGCCCATGCACATCTGGGAAGCCAACAATGGCCCGGTAGACCTATCGGAGCTGGAAGGACGAACCTGCTATGGCGGGCTGGATTTGGCCAGTACAACCGACATCACCGCTTTCGTGCTGGTATTCCCACCCGAAGACGCTGAGGACCAATACGTGATCGCACTCTGGTTTTGGATCCCGGAGGACAACCTGAAACTGCGCGTGGCCCGCGATCACGTGCCCTACGACGCCTGGGCTGCCCAGGGGCATCTGCAGGATCGGTCTACGACCAACGCGGGCTACTGGTTTTGTAGAAGACTACTGCCACTTGCGTTTCATGTCGTCGATGAGTTTCTTGTCGAAGGGAACTCGGAGTCGATCAGCTAAGCGTTCAAGAAAGTCGAGTTCTTTCTTGCTCATTTTTCCATCCACCGCACTGGCGATCACCGCGACTTTGAACAGCTTTGGAGCAGCATCGGCGGACACAGTATCAACCTTGTCCCAAACTGCGTCTTCGTCGATTTCAATTTGGGAACGGAATTTTTCGAGAAACTCCATCGTCTCAGGCGTGGCCTTGTCTTCTTGCTCAGCACACAGCGTCAAGTGATGAAGGAAAAGGCGCTCTTCATCAAGAACTGCTTCATCGACGTTGATGAGGAGCCAGAGGATTGACATGAGAAGCTCAAAATCCTCGGTTTCATCAATGATTCGGCCAGTGCTTTCGATGATTTTGGCTTCCCGCCGGAGTAGTTGCTTGGCGCGATCTCCTGCAAGTTTTGTTAGCCACCAGTTCATTGCAGTGGTTACTGGAATCGTAACGGCTGGGATAGCGAATTTAATGATGTTGCGCTGCAAAAGGTGCTTACCAATAACGGGAAGACTCTTGGCTGCTGTCAGTGTTGATCCGGAGAAGATTTTCTTGATGAGTGGACGGACGAAAGCTGGTATGGATTTCATTGCCCCTCGATTTATGGTTTCGCCAGCTTTGATACCGAAAGCCAATTTAACGAGTTTCCAAGTGTCGTCAGGATCCTTGATATTGATCGGGACACCGTAGAGGACAGAAATGTCGTAGGTCATCCGAAGCTGGAGATACGACGTGTACACGAGGTCAATTGCAAAACTTGCTCCGCCCGCCGGAAGGGTTAGTGGAGATGCGCCGCCGCCGGATCCGATGGTCGCAGCGATAGCGCCACTGTATGCAGTAGAGGTGATGGCTCCTTCGATGCTCGCGTAATTCGATGCCATCTTGATACGTGCATCAACCACAGCATCAGGCGGTAGGTTCGGATATTTCTGCTTGAAGTATTCGGCATCGACGGTATTCACGTACTGGTCAAGCGAGAACGCTAACAGCTTGACAAACCAGTCGCCCTGCTTCAAATCCTCGATCGACAGGTCACCAACAAATCCACGGATTTGGTCTAGCTCTTTCTTGACAAAATTCTTGTCTTGTTCCGAGTGTTCCTTGGTTTCGCCCTTAAGCTTGAAATCCATATTTGTTTATTTCCTTTGTCCTAAATGCTTCCGGGTTGATTGCAGCGGTCAATTCCTGAAATCCCTGAAAACAATTAAATTAAAGAAAGGAGCTAACCGTGGGCTTGCTAGACCGATTGCTCCCGAAGCACAAGCCTCTGTCTGATCATACATTGACCGGCGGTGGGTACAGCTTCATTTTTGGTGGCACGTCGTCTGGTCGTCCGGTGACGGAGCGCTCGGCGATGCAGATGACTGCCGTCTATTCGTGTGTGCGGATTTTGGCGGAGGCTGTGGCGGGGTTACCGTTGCACGTCTATCGGGAGCGCCCAGACGGCGGCAAGGGAAAAGCCACCGACCACAGTTTGTATCGGTTGCTGCATGATGGGCCGAATCCGGAGATGACGAGCTTCGTGTTCCGGGAAACGTTGATGATGCACCTGTTGTTGTGGGGTAATGCGTTTGCGCAGATCATTCGTAATGGGCGTCAGGTCCATCTTGAATCGCTGTACGTGCCAAACCCACCTTTGATTCACCGTGGATTGCCGGGTCTGGACGTACATTCCCGAAAACGGGTAACAGTTTAAAGGTTTGCTGGATTAGGAAATACACCTTGGCGAAGAAACGGGACGCATTTGACGATCATCTGCTACTTCGCAATTGGCAGAGGAGTGTTGCTCACCGGGTTGCTGACCTTGCACACAAGCAAGGGCGAGCAAAGGGCAGCATCCAATTTCAGTTGGTCTTTGAGTGTTTCCTGAGTCGCATCTTCGCAGAACCTTCCACTGACTGGGTTCTCAAAGGTGGCACGGCCCTCCTCATGAGGAACGGGTCTGGCCGATTCACAAAGGATATCGTTCTTGCTCACGGCGCAATCTGGGGAGGTGTCGAGGAGATAGCCTTTGAGCTGCGAAGTCTAAATGAAACGAGGGGGAAAAGATCCTTTCCGGTTTCAAGTAATAGGCGCGAATTCTCGGGGTTGGGGTGTTGAAACTGGGTACGGTAATCCCTCAATTGCCGTAACCCTTGGAGCCTATTTAGGCATCGGGTTATTCCATTCCTTTCGAATCGATGTGACTCCGGGCCGCCACACTCAACTACCGCCCGAAACTGTGGAAATTGATCCGCTACTTAATCGGGTAACTAAAGAGAAAGGATATAAACCGTTTCGGATATTGGTTACTCCGATTGAGGCCCACCTTGCAGACAAAATTTGCGCAATGCGGGAATCTCACCATGGCATCGAAAGCACCCGTTTCCATGATCCGGCAGACTTCATTGAGATTATTCGAACCCAGGATTTCCTTGCTGAAAAACTCCTTCGGATCCTCACTCACGAGGTGAAACGGCGTGGAGTCGACTGTCCTCAGCAGATTTCATCACCAGGAAAGAGTTGGGAAAATGGGTTTTCCCGAAAAGCATCGTCTTATGGGATCCTTCCAGAGAATTTGCACAAACTTGAGGAGGCCCTGGCATTTGCAGGAAATTGCTTGAGCCAGGTATTGCAAAGAAAACTGGTGGACGGCAAGAGGTATCACAGCACTGGTTGTTGGGAAGTGTAGCCATCGGGTGTCTGTAAGACTTCTCGATTGTTCCTATCCATGCGATTCAGGAACTCAAACACGCACTCGATCCTATACTCAACGTTCATGGGCACCACGGATACGCCAACGCTGTTTCACACTGTTCGAGTGATCGCCGCCCCTATGGCCGGCGGCCCGAGCACGCCTAAGCTCGTCGCGGCGGTGGCTCGGGGAGGTGGGTTTGGTTTTCTGGCTTCGGGAAATCAACCCCCCAATGCATTTGCCGCTGATATGGCCGCTCTCGCCGGCACACCATTCGGCGTTAATCTCTTTGCGCCACAGGTGGAACTTCCACGGACGCAAGACGTTGAGCAAGCCCGCGGACTCCTCAGCAAAGCATTCCCAGGCCAGGAGATCCCAGCGGCACCCACCGCGGCGGCCAGCGATTTTCCTCAAAAATGGCAGCACATCCTGGAGGCGTTGCGAGGGGACCGGGGGCCGTCGGTAGTGAGTCTCAGCTTTGGTGCTTTCACCTCGGCCCAAGTGGCGCAGCTCCACGAGCTCGGCGCGCAGGCATGGAACAGCGTGACCAGCCTGGATGAGGCTGAGGCCGCCGCACAGGCCGGAGTGGACGCCCTCATCGTGCAGGGTGTGGAGGCGGGTGGGCATCGCCTGACCTTCGACCCCAAGACACAACCCAACGCCACGCCCGTTGCTGAGCTGGTGGCCCAAATTGCTCGGCGATGCACGCTTCCGATCATCGCAGCCGGCGGCGTGCGCGGCCCCAGTGACGTTCAAGCGCTGCTCGACTTGCCTGGGGTTATCGCGGTGCAAACAGGCTCGATGTTCCTGCTGTGCCCCGAGGCCGGCACGAGCGAGGCAAACAGGGCGTTGTTGCGTACCGACGCCGCCCAGCGCACCGTAGCCTCCCGAGGCTTTTCCGGGCGTGTTGCGCGAGGCTTGTGGGCGCCGGAACTGGAGTTTTTGCAAGATGTGCCACCGGTGTACCCGCTGCTGCGGCCCATGAGTGCGGCAGTCGGTTCGAGCTATTGCCTGGTGGGCGAGCGCGCAGAGCTGATTCCTGATGGGCTGCCTGCGGCTGAAGTGGTGAGGCTGCTTAGCCCTCGATGAGCGTGGTGTTTTCAATCCACCCCAAGCCTTCGATTGCGCAGCGCACCGCCTGCCCGTGTTGGATGAAACGAGCGGGGTTGCGGGCAAACCCGACGCCGTCGGGAGTGCCTGTGGCAATCACGTCACCTGGCTGCAACGGGTAGATCTGGGAAATGAAGCTCACCAAGAATTCGGGGCTAAACACCAGTTGGTCAGTGGTGGAATCCTGCATCAGCTCCCCATCCCAATGGGCGGTGATCCTGGTGCCTGGGGTGTAATCCTCACGGGTGGTGAGCCACGGACCGAACCCCGCGGTGCGATAGTAGGACTTTCCTTGGTGCCATTGTTGGGTGCGTTTTTGCCAGTCGCGCAGGGTGTAGTCATTGATCACGGCGTAACCGGCAATGTGCTTGGCTGCCTCCGCTTCACTCACCCGGTGGGCTATTGAGCCAATGATCACTGCGAGTTCGGACTCGGCATCCAAGGCCTCGGCTGCCTGTTTGGGGATTGTCACCTGGTCAAAGGGACCCGTGAGCGCTTCCGGGTATTTGATGAACAACGTGGGCACCTCTGGGGTGGGGTGGCCCATCTCCTTGATGTGGTCCGCGTAATTCAGGCCCACGCAGATGATCTTGCCGGGGTTGGGGATAAGGGCTGCGAGATCACTGGTCGGGAGAGTGATCGTGGGGGTGTTGGCGGTATCGGCTGCGGTGCCCGCTGCCTTCTCCACGAGCTCCCGCCAGTTTTCCTGTTTGAGGAGCGCACCCAGGTCTTCGGGGTACACCACTTTTGTTGTGATGATGCCTTCTTCCAAATTGGCATCCATCACGTTGATGGTCTGCCCAGTTTTCGTTGTTGCAAGCCTCATAGCTACCCAATCTAATGGTTGCGGCGTTGCCGGGGATGGGAATCAGAAACGGGAAAAGGGGAGGGGCTTGAGGCAGGTGGAAGTGTGGGTTTGTGCCCCCTCCGCGCAATTTTATTAGTGCAGCCTCGCTAAGGTTGCGCTAACCTAAGTAGCTATGAGTATGGTGAAGCTTCGCGAGCGGGTGGAGCGCGGCAAAGTAAAGAAAAAATGCTGCAAAGACAACCCGCGCTGCAAGAGTTGCCCCGTTGTGGCGCACCGCTTGAAAAAGCAAGGTGCACTCAAACTTGATGACGCTGCCCTGGCCAAAGCATTGAAAAAAGCGCGGAAGTGGTAGCGGGGGCGTTCTCGACGCACCTCGCTACATCGAGCCCTGCGTTCAACCCCGCAGGATTGCCTCCACCGCATCAGCGGCATTGGCGCAAATGATGGGCAGTTCCTGTTGTTCCTGCCTGGAAAAGGGTTTGAGCACGAAGGAGGAAACATCCATTCGCCCAGGCGGGCGGCCAATGCCAATGCCTACCTTGTGATACTCCTTCGTACCCAAAGCCTGCGTGATGGACTTCAACCCCTTGTGGCCGTGGTCGCCACCCCCAAACTTCGCACTGACCTGGCCAAAATCTAGCTCCAGGTCATCGAACAGCGCCACCACATTGCGGCTGTTGATTTTGAAGAAGTCTGCAAGCGCCTTGGTTGGCCCGCCAGAGAGGTTCATGTATCCCCGGGTGCGGGCGAGCACCACCGGACGGCCAGCAATGCGCGCCTGAGCAATTTGGGTGTTGGTGCGTTTGTGCACGCTGAGGGCTGCGGGCATGCCGTCGGTACGCTCCAGTAGCTCCTCCAAGGCGTGAATGCCGAGGTTATGCCGCGTTTGTTCATACTTGGGCCCTGGATTGCCCAAGCCGAGAATCAAGAAAGTCTCATCCACGCTTTTGCACCTTACCGTGCGCAGCCTAACGCAAAAAGCGACGCCCAAAAAGGGGCGTCGCCTGCAAGAAGTGAGCTGTTTGGCTCAGACTGGCTGAGCCTTGATCAGCGTGAGTTTTACTCAGCGTCTTCTTCGGTGGACTCAACGTCGGAAGCGTCAGCCTCGTCGTACTCTGCTGCAACCTCTTCAGCGTCGAGGTCCTCAGCAACCTCTTCGTGGTTCACGGAAGCGATCACGGTCTCTGGGTCAGCAACCAGGGTGGTGTTTGCTGGCATGGTGAGGTCGCCGGCGAGCACCTTGGTGTCCACGTCTGCGCCCTCAACGGAGTGGGTGAGCTGCTCAGGGATGGAGAGCACGTCAGCCTCAACCAGCACAACGTCAGCATCCTGAACGAGCTGGGCACCTGCGGCAACCTCGCCCTCAAGAACCACAGGTACCTCAACCTCAACCTTTTCGCCGCGCTTGATGGCGAGCAGGTCAACGTGGTCAGCGTTGAGGGTGATCACGTTCTGGTCAACGTGCTTGATCATGGTGAGGTGCTTGTCGCCCTCGATGTCCAGCTCGAGCACGGCGTTGGAGCCGTGGGAACGCAGCAGGGCGTGCAGCTCGATGCGGGAAACGGAGAAGTGGATTGGTTCGTCAACGTCAGCGCCGTAGATCACGCCTGGAACCTGGCCGGCAACGCGCAGACGGCGAGCAAAGCCCTTGCCAAACTCGGTGCGAGCTGCAGCAGCAATAGTTGGGTAGGAAGCCATGATTGGTTGCTCCTCAAAGTAGTGTTATTGAACAATTTGCTGTCCCAGGCACACAAAAAACCTGCGTAGCGCAAGCATGTGTGCTCGCCGAGTCTACGCAGGTCATAATAAGGATTATGGGTAGTACATCGCGTCGATAACGGCTACCTGCACGCAGGCGCCCTCGCCGAGACTGAACCACCTTAGCACGAAGCATCAGCCCTGTTCAAGATGCTTGACTGCCTCGCGCCGAGAGAGTCCGGAAAGTTCGGGGGTGCGCTCCACAAACTTCATCACCCAATCCGGATCGGTTTTGGCGTATTCCCGCAGCGCCCACCCAATGGCTTTCCGGATGAAGAACTCCTGATCAGCGGCGTTGTGCTCGATGATCGCCGCCATCAACTGCGGGTCCGTTTCCGAGCGCATCCCTAATTGGTGCAAGATAGCCGTGCGCCGAATCCACAGGTTATCCTCCTTTGCCCAGCCGAGCATCTCCCCCGAGCGTGCATTCGCCCCTACGACTTTCACCAACGCATCCACGGTGTCCCACCAGGAGTGGGTGCAGATGAAATAGCGCAGCTCATCGGGCGCCAGCGGGTGCTTGTAGGCACGCAAGATGTCGCAGGCAACATAGTGGTACTCGCGGTAGGGCATTTGCCAAAGCTGGCGGGTCTGCGCAAGCAGCTCAGGCGTTCCGACGTCCCGCAGTGCCCGCACAATGTGCTTGGTAGCTGCCCGCCGTTGGGTGGTGGCAACCCCCAGGAATGAAAACTGGTGCTTGAGATATGCAGATTGCCCCGCTGCACGCACTGGGTCGTGCAACGGGGCGAGTGCCTCTTCGGCGCTGTGCTGGATGTTCACAGGCTACGCGGTGCTAGCGGAAGGCTATGCCTGGCCCTCAAAGAGGTCCGTCACGGAGCCGTTTTCAAAGATCTCATGGATGGTCTTTGCCAACAGTGGGGCGATGGAGAGCACCGTGAGGTTTTCCCAACCCTCGGTGGATTGAGGCAGCGTGTCGGTGGTGATCACTTCCTTGGCGCCGCACTGGGAGAGGCGCTCGCGGGCGGGATCAGAGAACACGCCGTGGGTGCAGGCGATGATCACGTCTTCGGCACCCGCATCTCGCAGCACCCCAACGGCGCCGGCGATGGTGCCGCCGGTATCAATCATGTCGTCCAGCAGCACGGCGGTCTTGCCAGATACGTCGCCAACCACGCGGTTTGCCACCACCTGGTTGGCAACGTCGGTGGAGCGAGTCTTGTGGACGAAGGCCAGTGGGGCATCGCCCAGGGTGTTTGCCCACTTCTCGGCAACCTTCACGCGGCCTGCGTCTGGGGAGACCACCACGATGTTGTCCAGGGAGTAGTTCTCCTTGATGTAATCCGTGAGGATCGGCATCGCGTGCATGTGGTCCACCGGGCCGTCGAAGAAGCCCTGGATCTGGTCCGTGTGCAGGTCTACTGCCACGATGCGGTCGGCACCGGCGGTGCGCAGCAGGTCAGCTACCAGGCGGGCGGAGATTGGTTCGCGGCCGCGGTGCTTCTTGTCCTGACGAGCGTATGGGTAGAAAGGAAGGATTGCGGTGATGCGCTTTGCGGAGCCACGCTTGAGGGCATCAATCATGATGAGCTGCTCCATCAGCCACTTGTTCAGCGGCTGTGCGTGGGACTGAATCACAAAGGCATCGCAACCACGCACGGACTCTTCAAAGCGGACAAAGATCTCGCCGTTTGCAAAGTCACGCGCGGTAGTTGGGGTGAGTTCAACACCGAGTTCGCGGGCAACAGCCTCGCCGAGCTCTGGGTGTGCACGACCAGAGAACAACATGAGGTTCTTTTGGTTCTCGGTCCAGTTGTGCGAAGACATGTTTCGCTTAACCTTCCTGATGGGGGTCTTCTGGGTTTGCTTCTCGGTTTTGGGCTGCCTCAGCGGCCAACGCGGCAGGAGTACCTGGGCGCTTGCGCTGCACCCAGCCCTCAATGTTGCGCTGCTTTCCGCCGGAGACCACGAGCGCTCCCGGGGGAACGTCGTCTTTGATAACTGTACCCGCTCCGGAGTACGCGCCGTCGCCAATTGTCACGGGGGCAATGAACATCGTGTCCGATCCGGTGCGAACATGGGAGCCCACGGTGGTGCGGTGCTTGTTCACGCCGTCGTAATTCACAAACACGCTGGAGGCGCCGATGTTGGATTCCTCACCCACGGTTGCATCGCCAATGTAGGTGAGGTGAGGCACCTTGGAGCCGCGGCCGATCTGGGCGTTTTTCGCCTCCACAAAGCCACCCAACTTGCCGTGATCCCCGAGTTCAGTGCCTGGGCGGATGTAGGTGTAGGGGCCAACTTCGGCGTGTGCGCCGATCAGAGAATTAAGGCCGTGGGTTCGGATCACGCTTGCGCCTTCACCCACCACCATGTTGTTCAAGGTGGTGTCCGGGCCAACAACGGCGCCATCGCCAATCACGGTCTTGCCCAAGAGCTGGGTGTTGGGGTGAATTACCACGTCTTGCCCCACCTGCACGTTCACGTCGATCCAGGTGGTTGCAGGGTCGATTACGGTCGCCCCGCCGAGCATCACAGCTTCTACCAGACGGCGGTTCAGCGCTGCGCCTGCTTCCGCGAGCTGCACTCGATCATTCACACCTGCCAACTCGGCGGCGTCGGCCGCGCGGTAGGCTCGCACAGGGTGGCCGTCGTTCCTGGAAATCCCCAGAACATCGGTGAGGTACAGCTCGCCTTGGGCGTTGTTGGAGTCGAGCTTGGCCAAGCTGGTACGCAGGATCTCGGCGTCAAAGGCGAACACGCCGGAGTTGACCTCTTGGATGGCCAGGGTTTTCGCGTCGCCGTCTTTTTGCTCAACGATGGCGGTAACTTCCCCCTCCTGGTTGCGCACGATGCGCCCGTACCCCGTGGGGTCCTCAAGGCGCATGGTCAGCACGGTCACGGCGGTGGGTACCTGGTTGTGGGCCTCTACCAGTGCGCGCAGCGTTTCCGGGCGCAACAGTGGAACGTCGCCGTTGGTCACCACCACGGTCCCGCGGAAATCTCCCAGGGCCTCCATAGCGCATTGCACGGCGTGCCCGGTGCCCAGTTGTTCCTCCTGCACGGCGGTGGCTATGCGGGTTGGGGAACCTGCCTCTGCAAGCTCCGCTGCTACCGCCTCCACAGCCGGGGCAACCTGGTCACGGCGATGCCCAATCACCGCCACCACATGCTCCGGGGCGATCCCGGCTGCGGCGTGCAGGCTATGTGAAAGCAGCGTGCGCCCGCCGATGGAGTGCAAGGTCTTTTGCAACTGGGACTTCATGCGCGTGCCCGCTCCCGCAGCAAGCACAATCACTGCGGTTGGGTGGGCGTCACTGAGCAGGTTGGGGGCAGCGTGGTCCTCAGATGGGGTAGCGGTGCTCACTGGTCTCGTTCTCCTGAATGTGCGACATCTTCTCTGCCAGCCGATGCTACCTTCCCCGCATAAGAACGCTTCTCAGACACGTCCACCATCCCGCGCGCGGCCACTGCACCCGCAATTCCAAGCAGCGCAAGAAACACAATTGCCACCACGCTGCCGGCCAGGGAGAGCACCGCAGTGATAGCACCCGTGCCGAGCAACACCAACCCCATCAAGGTATTCGCATTGGCAACATATTTTGTGCGTTGATCACCCGTTGCCATATCCACCACATACGTTTTCCGCGCCACCCGAATACCGGCGTGGATGAGCAAAATCAGGAAGTAGGCGGTAGGGATGAGCCACGGAAGTAGGTGCTGCGGTGCAAGAAGCGCTGCCGACGCCACCACGAGCAACACTAACGATGCGGCCAATGAACCTGCTGCCATTACTGCCTTCGCCGAGCGGTCTGCCAGCGCGCCTGACACCCTTCCGGCAAGGAATCCGGCCGCCCCCTGGAGAGCTAGAAACGCTCCCACCGATCCAAAGTTCGTGCCAAACTCCGCTGAGCCTTCTGTGTGCTCCGCCGCGAGCGTGACCAAAAACGCTGAGGAAAGTGCCGTGACCAGCAAGAGGGAACGTACAATGACGAACCTGCGAAACTTCGCGTCCTCGCGCACCATCCGGAAACACTCCCGCAGCCACTCACCTCTGGCCTGGAAGGAATCCTTGGTATCTTGTTTGGTCTCCTGAGTCGGCACTGGTTCTTCGATGCCGGAAAACACCCAGGCGGCAAGCACCCAGGCCAACGCAGAGCAGAAGATCAGCAACGCCAAGATCCACGGTGGGGCGTGCTCCCCAACGAACACCAGGCACACACCAACTGCAATAGACACCACCCCACCTAGAGAAGTGGCAACGCCTTGAAGTTTGCCGCGGGAGCCCTTCTTTTTAATGCGCGCCTGCATGTCTTTGCCTGTAATGGAACAAGCTGCGCGGCCAAGAGAAAGCGTGGCTAACAGCACCACCACTGCAAAGCCAAGGGCACTGCCACGCAGAAGCAAGGTGGCAGCGGCAATTCCGGCAGCACTGGCCGCCTGGATGAGCGAACCAACCACCCAAATATTGCGCCGGTAGGGCTTAGACATCACCCACGGGGCAAGTGGTGCCTGCGGCAACATTGAGCCCGATTCCCTGATGGGAACCAACAAGGCGCTAAACAGCGCAGGCGTACCCGCAGCCGCAAGAATCCACGGCAGCACTGACTTGGCGGCGGTGATGTTGTCACCAACATTTTGCAGTGCGTTGGACCACACGAACCGCTGCGCGTTGCCCGACGCCTTGCCCGACGTCTCGGAGCCTTCATGTGCGCCCGCTGGAGGGGAGGTTTCTGACATATCTCACAGTCTAGGGTGGCGCCGGGACATGCTCGCTAGCATGGCAATAATGGCAGGTTCTACACAGCAAGGCAGTGATGTTTTGAGTTCTCAAACTGGCACCCCAGCCCAGTCGTATTTGATGAATCGGCGCACGTTTTTTGGCCTGAGTGGAGTGGCCCTGGCTGCCACTGCACTCGCGGCGTGCAGCACGGAGGTCCCTCAAGGATGGGAAGGGGAAACCCGAGCGCTTCCCATTCCTCCAGAAATGCGCGGGACCGCAAACGGTAATCGCTCCACGTTTGCCTTGGTAGCGCAGCATGGTTCCTCGGAGATCACCCCTGGTGTGAAAACTCCAACGATGGGCTTTAATGGGCCGCACCTCGGCCCTACGCTGCGCATGAGCAGGGGAGAGCAAGTAGAGATCACGGTGGAGTCTCAGCTCAAGGAAATCACCGCCGTGCACTGGCACGGCATGAAGGTACCTGCGATTGCCGACGGCGGACCGCACTCACCAATCACACCCGGCGGCACCTGGACCGCCAACTTCACGGTGGAGCAACCAGCGGCAACACTGTGGTACCACCCGCATCCACACGGCGCCACCGGCGTTCAGGCGTACCGTGGCCTGGCAGGCATGCTCATCGTGGACGATGAGGTGGAATCTGGCCTTGACCTGCCACGAACATATGGCGTTGATGACATCCCCGTGGTTCTCCAGGACGCTAACTTCACCGCGGACGGAGCCTTTGACGAAACCCTGGACCCCAACCTGGGCCTGCAGGGCCAGGTGATCACCGTCAATGGCATAACCAACCCACACTTCGACGCCACAACGGACAAACTCCGCCTCCGCCTCATCAACGGCTCCAACATGCGCTTCCACAACATCGGCCTGAAAAGCGGGGAGAGCTTTCAGGTCATCGCTAGCGATTCCGGGTTGCTGGAGGCGGGTATCGACGCGGAAGCCGTGGCTTTGGGTCCAGGTGAGCGCGCCGAGATTGTGTTGCAGCTTGAACCGGGTAAGGAATACGAACTCTATTCACTTGGTTTTGAGGACCGCCTTGGCGTGCCGGACGATGAGTTCGCGCCGGACTTCCTCCTGGATACCCAAGCATTGCTGCTGACCATCCGCACCGCACAAACCCTGGACGCGCGTGCGGCGGTGCCCGAAGTGCTGGACCGGGCAGCGTCGGAAATCCTGCCGGAGGCAGAAGTCGCTGAGTTGCCGTTGCGTGCGTTCGTGCTCAACACCTTCCAGATCAATGGTGAAGACATGGACATGCTGCGCGTGGACGAGGTAGTGGACCACGAGGGGCCTGAGGTGTGGGAGGTGAGCAACCAGAACTCGGATTGGCTGCACAATTTCCACATCCACAACGCGCGCTTCAAGGTGCTCGCCCTGGAAGACACCACGGTGGCGATCAACGACTCCGGCTGGAAGGACACCGTGACCCTGCCGCCGAACTCGACGGTGCGCCTACTCGTGGAGTTCGGGTATTTCCCGGATCCAAAGTGGCCGTACATGTACCACTGTCACATGCTTTTCCACGAGGACTCAGGCATGATGGGGCAATACGTTGTGGTGGAAGCAGGCCAGGAACCCGCGTTGGAAACTGATTACACCGAAGGCGAGCACCAGCACTAGATCTCGCTGGATGCTGCTGGCGCAGCGGGCGTGGTTGGGGCTTTGGCCTGCGAATTGCAATCCCGCCCGCGAGATACTGTAAGATACGTGCTGTTGCGTTCCCCTTGATCGGCGAACAGCAACATTTCCCTGTGGTGTAATTGGCAACACTACGGTTTTTGGTACCGTCATTCTAGGTTCGAGTCCTGGCAGGGAAGCAACGATTTACCAGCGTAAACGCCGTTGGCGCATGTATCCCGCCCCATGTCTCTGGGGCGGGGTTTTGCCTTTTTACTGGGTTGTGGACGCAGGGGGAAACGCGGTCGGGAGTCTCGGGAGCCTCAGGAGCCTTGGGGGCCTCGGGAGCCTCAGGACCCCAATAGCTTCACCGTCCGAGCTGCACCGTGAGCTCGCGGTCAATGCGGCCAAAGTTGTAGTAGGCGGCGCAAGCTCCCTCCGGGGACACCATGCAGGTGCCAATTGGGGTGTCCGGCGTGCAGGCAGTGCCAAACACTTTGCATTGCCACGGCTTGATGTGGCCGGTGAGCACAGAACCGCATTCGCATGCTGGGGGATCCTCTACGCGCCTGCCGGGGACATTAAAGATGCGTTCGGCGTCGAAGTCCGCGTAGGCGTCGGCAATGCCCATCCCTGAACGTTCGAGCCAGCCGAGGCCGCGCCATTCAAAGGTGTCGCGGATCGTGAACACTTCTTCCAAAAGCGCCCGGGCGGCTTCGTTGCCCTCGGGGCGCACCACCCTGGCGTATTGGTTTTGCACCGCGGCATGCCCCGCATCGACCGCGCCAGAAGTGAATTGTTCAAGCAACATGGCCGTACCTTGGAGAATGTCCAAAGGCTCGAACCCGCACACCGCCACCGGCAGGTTGAACTCTTCGGGGAGGAAATCGAATGCCTGCGTGCCCACCACGGTTGCCACGTGGCCGGGGCCGATGAATCCGTCTACTTGAGTCTTGCCGCCGTCGGCGATCGCGCGTAGCGGTGGCTCAATGGTCACATGGTTGCTGAACACACTGAAATTGCTCACCCCGCGCTGCTTGGCATACCGCAAGGTCACCGCGGTAGAAGGGGCGGTGGTTTCAAAGCCGACGGCAAAAAACACCACCTTCTTCTGTGGGTTTTCCTCGGCGATTTTTAAGCTGTCGAGTGGCGAGTACACAAAGCGGATGTCGCAGCCCTGGGCGCGGGCCTGCATGAGGGAACGCTCGGAACCGGGCACCCGCATCATGTCACCAAACGTGGTCAAAATGACCCCCGGCTGGGCGGCCAACCACAGGGCGTCGTCTACACGCCCCATGGGAATTACACACACGGGGCAGCCGGGGCCGTGCACAAAATCAATTGTGTTCGGCAGCAGGTTTTCCAGCCCGTATCGGTAAATCGTATGCGTGTGGCCGCCGCAGATTTCCATCAGCTTGATGGGGTGGGAGAGTTGTGTGGCCATGTGCTCGATGCGCTCAATGAGCTGCCTCGCGGCCTGCGGGTCACGGAACTCGTCTACGAACTTCATTGGAATCCTTATAGTCCTCAAGTAGTTCTCAAAAGCCTTCAAACAATCAATGGGCGGTGCCCCGTCGGTGCACTTTTAGTGCACTGTTGGCGCCCCGTGTTGGGGTGAGTTGCGCACTACTCAATTTGTGACTGCTTGAAAGAATCCAGCTCGTCTTCAAAGGTGTCCGCGCCGAGCTGTTTAATTTGTTGCAAAGTGAGTTGGGCTTCATCCTCATCAATCACGCTGAGGGCGAAGCCCACATGGACGAGCACCCAGTCCCCAACACTCAGATTGTCTGCCAAGAGGAGGTCCGTGGAAACTTTCCTGCTCACTCCGTCAATGCTCACGGTGGCCCGTGTTGGGTCAGAGATTTCTACTACCTGTGCAGGAACTCCAAGGCACACGGGCGAACTCCTTTATGCGACTTTGCTACGTTTCCATTGCTACGTTTCCATTGTTGCGAGCACCGCCCAACACCGATCAAATCGCTTGCAAAAACCGATGGCACAACGGCCAATGGCAGTAAGGCGTGCTTTCTTGAAAACTTTACTCCTCAGCATCTTCTGCGGGCACCAAAATCGCAGCCGCAACTCCCTTGCCTTATGCCTAAAACTGGGTGCCGCAAAGAAGAGCAGGATTAGCATGAAAGCTGCAAGCAAAAACTGCACCCCAAACACCGCGCCCCACGAATAAGGAGAATCCCGTGGAACCGAAAAACCGCTTGAATGAGGACGCCCAGCAGGTCAATAACACAATTGCGCGTGTGCGGCGCCGCGGCGGGAGGTTGAAGGATGAGTACGTTACGCTCGCCCACGGCGCCGGTGGCAAGGCTTCCGCCAGCTTGTTGCAGCACGTGTTTTTTGATGAGTACGGCAATGATCTGCTCGGCCAAGGCGGTGATTCCACCGTGTTGGACCTGGCACTCAGCCAGCAGCAACATCCAGGTGCCAAACTGGCGTTTTCTACGGATTCCTATGTGGTCAATCCCATCGAGTTTCCCGGTGGTTCCATCGGTGAGCTGGCAATTCATGGGACCGTGAATGACCTGGCAGTGGCAGGCGCGGTGCCACAGTTCATTTCCGTGGCGTTCATTTTGGAGGAGGGGCTGCCCATTGAGACGCTGCGCAGGCTGGTCCAGCAGATGAAGCAGGCCGCGGAGACCTCCGGGGTCACAATCGCAACAGGCGATACCAAGGTGGTGCCCAAGGGCAAGGGTGACCAAGTGTATATCACCACAGCGGGCGTTGGACTGATCCCCGAGGGCCGTGAACTGGGATTTTCGCAGGTTCAGGTGGGCGATCGGATCCTGGTGTCCGGGCCAATTGCGGACCACGGGATGAGCGTGATGATGGCCCGCGGGGACCTGGCCATTGATGCCCCCATTGAGTCTGATACCCGCGAGGTTGCCTCCCTCACTCATGCCCTCCTGCAGGCCGTCCCCAACACGCGATGGATGCGCGACGCCACCCGCGGTGGCGTTGCCACGGTGATGAATGAGCTGGCGGAAACCACCGGCCTTGGCGTGGTGCTGGAGGATGAAGCGATCCCCGTGCGCCCCATGACCCGCGCTGCCTGCGACATGCTCGGCATCGACCCCCTCTACGTTGCCAACGAGGGCACGTTCCTCGCAGTGGTTCCACAGGAGCGTGCCGACGCGGCCCTGGCCGCAGTGCAACAGGCAGGAGCGCCGGAAGCACGGTTGATTGGCAGCATCGTGGAAAAACCAGAGGCATGCGTGGTGCTGGTGACCACCTTCGGAGGCACTCGCATGGTGGACAAATTGGTGGGCGACCCACTCCCGCGCATCTGCTAAAGCAATCGCGCGGTGGCAAGCACCGCCTGCCCATAGCTCAGCCCGCCGTCGTTCGGCGGGAGCAAGCAGTGCCGTAATAAGGTGAGCCCAAGGCGCCCAAGAAACTCCTCAAGGTCCGCCACCAAAAGCTGGTTGAGGGCGCAGCCGCCAGTGATTGCCACCACATCCGTGGCAATGTCAGCGGCCACTGCCGCGGCCTTCACCCCAAGGATTTGGGCCAGGTGGCGGTGGAATTGCCGGGCGGCATCCGCGCGTGCGCCAACATCCCGTGCGGCCTGGTCTGAAGCGGCCATGAGCTGCGCGAACGCCTCCTCAACGGTGTTCACCGCGTCCCAGCGGCAGCTCCCTTTGCGCGCGAGCTGTTCACACTCCATGGCCACCTGAGCCTCATAACTGACCGTACGTCCGAAGTCACCGCAACCAAGCAGCGCCCCTGCGGCGTCGAAAAGCCTACCCAGCGAGCTCGTTGCTACGCTGAACCTCCCGCCATGCACCTGCGAGTCCACCAACGCCAGTTCGGTTGCGTCCACCAGTTCGGCGATGTGCGGCCGGCCAAGACCCCATGCCGCGGCAGCCCCAATGGCGAGGCGCCAGGGGTGGCGCACAGCAGCGTCGCCGCCCACGATCGGGAAGTGCGGCACATGCCAGCGGCGAACCATGTTGAACTGGGCATCGGTTGCAAAAATCTCCCCGCCCCAGATGGTGGCGTCGGTACCGTACCCCGTGCCGTCCGCAGCGATCACCACGGCAGGTTGGGAAACATTGTGTTCCGCCAAGATGCTCGCCGCATGAGCCTCGTGGTGCTGGACCTGCAGCAAGGGCACGTCAAGGTCCTCGGCAAGCCGCTGCGCCCAGGATGTGGTGGCATACCCGGGGTGCAAATCGCACACAATCGCCTCAGGGACCTGCGCACGCATGGCGCAAAGCTGCTCAAACGTGCGGCTTAAAAGTTGCTGGGCGCGTACCGACGCAGCATCCCCCACATGCGCCGAAACGTGAGCCTGGCCATGAGCCGTCAAACACACCGTGTTTTTCAACTCCCCACCAGCGGCAAATACGCTCGGAAGCTCCGCGCGCCGGGCACTCAACGTGGCGGGCAATTTGAGCGGCAACGGCGCCATCCCACGCGAACGGCGCACCGGTGTGGTGGAGAGGTACACCGAATCTTCAATGGGCACGTGTATTTCGCGGTCGTGGAACAAGAACGCATCACAAAATCTGCCCAGCACCTCGCGCGCCTGCGCATTATCCGTGATCAACGGCTCGCCGCTTGGGTTGCCACTGGTAGCAACCACCGGCGTGTCCACCAACAAGGTATGCAGCGGGGAATAGGGCAGCACCAGGCCCAATTGCTCCAGGCCAGGTGCAACCTCCTCCGCAATCCTGAGTTTTACTTCGCTTTCCTCGATGGGGCGTTGCGGGACGATCACGATTGGGCGCGCAGGGGAGCGCAAAAGCGCGAGCTCATGCTGATCAAAGCGTGCAATTTCTTGTGCCGTTGCTTCATCGGGGACCATCACCGCAAAGGGTTTGTGTGGTCGCGCCTTGCGCTGCCGCAGGCGAGCAACTGCTTCCGGGCGGGTGGCGCTAGCCATCAAATGAAACCCGCCGATACCCCGGACAGCCAGGATCTTGCCCTCTGCCAGTAGCTTTTGTGCTTTGGCGATAACTTCCTGCGGATTCCCCCGTGCTGTGCTGGGTGCTGCGGAGTTGGGGGCGTCGGCACGCTCGAGCCACATCGTGGGGCCGCAGTCGGGGCAGGAGATTGGTTGGGCGTGGAAGCGGCGGTCGTTTGGGTCGGTGTATTCGGCTTCGCACTGTGGGCACATGGGGAACACGCGCATGGTGGTGTTGGGGCGGTCATAGGGGAGATCGCTAATGATGCTGGCGCGTGGGCCACAGTTTGTGCAGGTGATGAAGGGGTAGTGGTAGCGGCGATCGCTTGGGCTGTGGAACTCCCTCATACAGTCTTCACAGGGCGCAACGTCCGGCGGGATCAGCGTGCGCGCGCCTTGGGAATGAGTGGAGGCGAGAATGCGGAACCCTAATTCATCGGCGGCGGGTGCGATGCTGGTTTCCTGGACGTCGGAAATGAATGCGAGGGGAGGAAGGGTACGCACAATTTCCGCGATGCAATCCTGAATCGCTGCGGCATTGCCCTGCAGCTCGACGGTCACCTCCACGTCGTTGTTACTGCACCACCCACTGAGGGGATATTTGGCGGCAACCTTTGCGATGTGCGGGCGCATCCCCACGCCCTGAACCACGCCGCGCAGCAACACGCGCCGGCGTACTACAGCGCTGTCCGGCCCGGGACCGGGACCGGACGCGGGCACGGTGTGGGGAAGGGGTTCCATAGCGCACAATGTTAGTCCCCTGGACTCTGTAGAAGTGCTCGTTTGGCCGTTGCTCAGGACGTTGGCGGAGTACCGTGAACAGTGTGCATGAAGTGGCGTTGAGTACCCAGCTCGCCGCGGTGGTATCCCGCGCGGCCCAAGGAAAACCCGTGCGCGTGATTAACCTCCGCATCGGCGCCCTCCGCCAAGTTGTGCCCAGCTCAATGGAGTATGCATGGCAATTTGTCCGGGCCCGCCACGCAGACCCGGCCGTGCGCGAGGCAGAGCTGCACATTGAGTGGGTGCCAGCCCAAATTCAGTGTCCACAAGGGCACGACACGCAGCTCAGCGCCGATCAATACCTCAGCCTCACCTGCCCCGAATGCGGGGAAATTGCACAGGTAATCGCGGGGGAGGAGTTCCAAGTGCAAGACATTGAAGTGGAAACCGCAATCGCTGGGAGAGCAGGAGGGGGATAGCGCAGCCAGACCCTGAAGGGTTCCGCGCGCGGCCAGTTAGCTGGGACGCCAATCTGTTGGCACGCCAATCTGCTGGAGTGCCGGCCTGTGAGAAGAGACACCGCAACATTCGTACATTTACACCATGTAAGGAGCACACCATGGGAAGATTCCACCGTCACGAGGACGGCACTGTTCACGCCCACGATCACGATCATGCCCACCACCATCACCATGACCACACGCATGACCACACGCATGAGGTAGGGGACCACTCCGGCTATGAGACGGGCCGCGAGCGCATAGAGGTGTTGGAAGACATCTTTAGTGAAAACGACCGCCGCGCGGCGAGCAACCGCGCTGCCTTTGCCGAACACGGCGTGCTGGCTATCAATGTGATGAGCTCACCGGGCGCCGGTAAAACCACGTTGCTGGAAAAGACCCTCGCCGAGCTGGGTCAAGACCTCCGATTCGGTGTGGTGGAAGGGGACATCGAAACGGCGATCGACGCTGACCGCCTTCGCGGATTCGGCGCGCAAGTATCCCTCCTCAACACCGGAAACGGCTTTGGCGGGGAGTGCCACCTGGATGCGCCAATGGTGTCCCGAGCGCTCGAAGGTCTGGAGTTGAGCACGCTGGATGTGGTGATGATCGAAAACGTGGGCAACCTGGTCTGCCCCGCTGAGTTTGAGGTGGGTGAGCACAAGAAAGTCATGATCGCCTCCGTGACCGAAGGCGAAGACAAGCCCCTCAAATACCCGGTGATGTTCCGCAGCGTGGAAGTGGTCGTGATCAACAAAATTGACCTTCTGCCATACCTCGATTTCAACCTAGATCTTTTCACACAGAACATCGCGCAGGTCAACCCCGAGGCAACCGTAATTGAGGTATCCACCAAGACTGGAGAGGGCCTTGAGCAGTGGTTCGCCTGGATCCGGGAACAATCCCAGCAGCGGGGGTAACGCTCCATCAATCGCAGGCAGCGCCCCTGGCACCAACACCAACGAGTACGGCACCCCCAGATAAGGTCAATCTCCTGGGGGTAGCCCACACCCGTTTGTGACAGAAAACTTTGTGACGTTTGCGGTGTTTTCTAAAAACTCAATTTGGCCGCAATTGGCAAGGAGTAGCGTGAAACACGAACGGAAGCGGCAGGTTTGTTGGGTCTGTGTTTTTGAGCCTCCTCGCTTCCCAATGAATTCACTCGTGGAAGCGGAGACGTTGCAATGAATACCGCCCAAACAACGGCGAACTTTTCCCCCGACCTCCTCCAGGCCGGCGCCCTGGACCGTCAGGATCGAGAAGCAGGAAGTGGGGCTGGGTCACCTTGGGGAGAATCCCCGGAGGAATTGTTTGGCCTGCCGGGTGTGTGGCAAAAACGCACGCTGTGGGAAAACCTGCAGCACAAGGGGGTTTCGCGTAGGGATTTCATGAAGATGTGCTCGGGGTTGGCAGCAGTGTTCGCCACCGGTGTGCCGCTTCCGGCGATGGCCCAGGAGCAGGAGGCTGAAGAGATCGCGCAAGCAATTGGCCAGGTGACCAAACCGAATGTGGCGTGGTTGCAATTGCAGGAATGCACTGGCTGCATGGAATCCGTGCTGCGCTCAGGCGGCAACACTGTGGAAGACCTAGTGCTCAACCAACTTTCGGTAAATTACAACGAGCTGGTGATGGCCGCATCTGGTGAAGCCGCCGAGCAAGCCCTCCACGAACTCAACGAACAACCACACATCTTGGTGGTCAACGGATCCGTTGCGCTGGCTGAAGACGGCGTGTACTGCATGATCGGTGGCAAGACCTCCTTGCAGGTACTTGAGGAGGCTGCGGAAAACGCAACTGTGATCCTCGCAGTGGGCGCTTGTGCGGTGTACGGCTCGGTGCAAGCAGCTCGGCCAAACCCCACCCATGCGGTGGGGGTGGACGAGATCATCAAGGACAAACCGGTGATCAATGTTTCCGGTTGCCCACCAATTGGGGAGGTGATCACCGCAACTATTTCCTACTTACTCACGCACGGCAAGCCGCCAAAGGTGGATGCCGAGGGCCGCCCGCTGTTTGCCTACGACCAACGTATCCATGATTCCTGCCCTCGCCGCGCGCACTTCGACGCCGGCCAGTTTGTCCGCAGTTTTGACGACGAAGGCGCTCGCAACGGCTGGTGCCTCTACGAGGTTGGTTGTAAAGGCCCCTCCACTTTCAGTCCTTGCCCCATCATTCAGTGGAACCTGAAGTCCGGTTGGCCCATCGGAGCTGGACACCCCTGCATTGGCTGCACGGAAAAGCACTTCTTTGACCGATTCACTCCCTTCTACACGGAGCTGCCGAACGTGCGGGGATTCGGCGTGGAGTCCAGCGTCGAAAAGGTTGGCTGGGGCCTGGTCGGCGCTGCCGCCGCCGGCGTGGCGGTGCACGGTGGTGTCACGATGATGCGCCAAATCAGCGTGCGCCGGGCAAATGGGGATTTGGAAACCATAGAAACCTACGCGGGGGTCCGTGGCGATGCGCCCCAACAGGTGACGTCGGAAAGCCCCACCCCACCAGAGAGCGTGCCCAACAATCCTCCCCAGAACCCCAGCTAGCCTGCGTGTGAAGAAAGAGCCGGAACCATGGCAGAACGAATTGTTGTAGACCCCCTGACCCGCATCGAAGGCCACCTGCGCATTGAGATGGAGGTGGATGGCGGTGAGGTGCAAGAGGCCTGGAGCGAAGCCACCCAGTACCGCGGCATCGAGACGATTGTGCAGGGGCGTGATCCGCGCGACGTGTGGGCGTTTGTCGGGCGCATTTGTGGCGTGTGTACCGCAACGCACTCGGTGGCCTCGGTGGTGGCGGTGGAAGATGCCATTGGCACCCAGATCCCGCGCCAAGCGCAGCTCATCAGGGACCTGCTGCTGGCCGCGCAGGAAGTGCATGACCATGTGGTGCACTTCTATCACCTGCACGCCCTGGATTGGGTGAACGTAGTGTCGGCGGCGGAGGCTGATCCGGAGAAGACCGCGGAGTTTGCCCGCTCTATCGGTTCCACCTGGAAAGGCAATACCCCGGAGCAATTTGCCAAGGTGAAGCAAACCGTGCAGGGCATTTTGGACTCCGGCCAGCTCTCCATTTTCACCGGCGGCTACTGGGACCACCCGGACTATCGCCTGCCGCCGGAGGCCAATCTCATGGCGGTGAGCCACTACCTTGATGCGCTGCAGTTCCAGCGTTCCATTATTCGCATCACCACGGTGTTTGGAGGGAAGAACCCGCACCCAAACTTCCTGGTGGGTGGCATGGCGTGTTCGATCGACCCGGACAAGTCCGAGACGGTGAACCAGGTGGCAATTGATCAAATCCAGGCGTGGACAGAGGAAATAGAAAACTTTGTGGTGGGCTGCTACCTGCCGGACGCCATGGCGATCATGGGGGTGTATAAGGACTACTTTGACATTGGAAAATCTGCAGACACCTTCATGGCGGTGGGTATGGCCGGCGCCTGCGTTCGCGGTGACCAGCTTGAACGCTCCCTTTCCTTCGCCCACCCCGAGATCACGCCCGGTGTGATTCTGGACGGTGACTACACCACGCTGCATCCGCTGGATCCCGGCAAGATCAAGGAATACGTGGCAAGTGCATGGTTGGAGTATTCCATTGGCAACGAGGCCGGGCTGGATCCGGCCATCGGTGAAACCACGCCGCGTTACACCGGCCCCAAGCCGCCTTATGAATGGCTGGCAGAAAACAAGGAGTACACCTGGTCCAAGGCCCCGCGTTACGACGGCCGCCCTACCCAGGTGGGCCCAGTTGCGCGAGTATTGCTGGCTTATCTCCAGAACGAACCGGAGACGAAGCGCTTGGTAGATGAGGCCATGCGGACCTTGGGCATCCGCATTGAGCAGTTCAACTCCACGGGCGGACGCACTTTGGCGCGGGCCGTGGAAGCCGTAACCACCTCCACGAACATGCTGGAAAAGCTGTTGCCGCAGTTCATCCAGGGAATCAAGGAGGGCGATTATGACGTGTTCAATCCCCGCCTTTGGGAGCCGAGTTCCTGGCCCAAGGAGACCTCCGGCTTTGCCATGTTGGAGGTGGCCCGTGGCACGCTTTCGCATTATGTGACCATCGAGAATGAGTTGGTTTCCCAATACCAGGCGGTGGTGCCGAGCACTTGGCTCTCCGGTGGCCGTGACGCTGCTGGAAACCGCGGCCCCTATGAAGAGGCATTGGCTGGTGGCGGCCATCCCTTGGTAGATGCCAAGCAGCCCCTGGAAGTATTGCGCACAATTCACTCCTTTGACCCGTGCATGTCCTGCGCGGTGCACCTGCTGGATGCTGAGGGTGAAGAGTTGTTCCAGGTGATGACCCAATGACCGCAAACACCCATCAACCAGAGCTTTCCGTTATCTCCAGCTTTCCGGTGGACATCTACGGCCAGGAGACGCTGATCCGCCTGGCGGCAATCGTGCCGGAAACTTCCAACAGCCCGGTTGATCTGGCGCTGCGGAGAACCACTGACCGCACCTATGAGGCGGGTGCATTCAGCCCAGGAACGCCCGAGCGGCCCTATTCCATCGTGGAAGCCCGCCAGGTGTATGTGCGCTCCGCCAGGCGCGACCTCAAAGTAATGCGTGGTGATGTGGACGCGGTGATGGAGGCATCCCACGCCAACCGAGAGCAGCGAATTCTTGCCCGAAAACACTTTGCTGCAATGCAGAAGGCGGGGCGCAAATGCATGGCGGTGGCTATTGCGGACATCAACTCGGACACCCCGGATGACTTTCAGCTCGCCGGCATTGTGAGTTTTGGTGTGTGCAGCCACCGCTTCCGCTTGGCCCCCACGCGCCCTGGCTACACCCGGGTGCAGTTGTGGCCGCTGGCGCTGCGGTTCCAACACTGGTTCAATGTGGCGTTCATCGTGCTGCTTTCCATCACCGGCTACTACATCATGGATCCATTCTTTGGCCCTGGGGCTACCCAAGACACGGGCTACTTCATGGGGATTGTGCGCTTTGTGCACATTGCCAGCGGCGTGGGTTGGATCGCGCTTGCGCTGTGGCGCGTGAGTTTGTTCATTTTTGCCAAAGAACCCCATATGCGTTGGCGAGCTCTATGGCCGATCTACAACAAGCAGGACCTGAAAAACTTGCTGGGGACGGCCAAGTTCTACATGTTCCTCAGCAAAGAGGCGCCGCAATATGTGGGGCACAACGGCCTGCAGCAGCTCACCTACACCGGCATCTATGCGATGTGCGGGGTGCAGATGTTCACCGGTTTGTCCCTGTACGCTCTGGCGGATCAGACAAATTGGTTCTACGTTGTGCTCGCGTACCCAATCCACTGGTTTGGCGTGCCTGCGGTAAGGCTCTTCCATGCGGCCGTGATGTTCATCATCTGGGCTTTCGTGGTGGTGCACGTGTACCTAGCTTTCCGGGCTGACTCCCTGGAAGACCACGGCGGTGTGTCCTCCATGGTCAACGGCGCGGTGTGGCTGCCCACAGGGTCACGCCCAGTAGATGCCCCCGAGATCGAATGAGCGCGCGCATCCATGTGATTGGAATCGGCAATCCAATCATGGCGGACGACGCAGCCGGCCTGGCCATTTTGCAGCGTCTGCAGGCGCGTTACGGTGACCAGGGGGAACCTGGGCGCGCCCGAGCCAGTGCTCGATCCGGAGGAGGGGCCGGAGTTGGGGACGGAGTTGCGGTAGGGATGACGCTGGAGTTCATCGACGGCGGCACCTCAGGCATGGAGATCCTGCCGGATATCCAGGACGCCACCAAGCTCTTGGTGCTTGACGCCATCACACACCCGGTGCATCCTCCAGGCACGGTGCTCACCTACGTTGGGGACCAATTGCCCCGCCTCCGCAAACAGGCTGTTTCACCACATCAAGTGGGGCTTTTGGATTTGCTGTCCACGGCACGCCTGCTTGGTTCAGAACCAAATGAGGTTGTGGTGGTGGGCATCGTAGCTCAAAGCGCGGAGCTGCATGTTGGCCTCTCCCCGGAGGTGGAGGCCGCGGTTCCTTTGGCGGTGGAAAAGGCCAAAGAGGTGCTCGATGCGTGGCTCGGGCTGTGCGGCGGCGAACCTGCTAGCTCAGGTTGCTGATTGCGGAGTTGCCGGTGGGCTCGGTTCACCCGAAGCAACCTCAATCCAGGTAAGCGCAAACTCCTTGCCTTGGCGCATTTCTGCGGTGGGGTGCCCGCATACGGGACACAGGAGGGCAAAGAACTCGTCGATTTCCTGTTCCGCTACACAATTGGCACACCAGATGGTTGCCGGAACGTCCTCAATTTCTAGCCGTGCGTTTTCGCAGCATGTGCCGGATGAAGCAATTGGCCAGGCTGCGGTAAGGGCCTCGATGACCACACCGGAACGCCTTCCCACCTTCAGCCCCACGGCCTCTACGGTGGCACCGGTACGCAAAGCTTCTTGGGTGGCATCCTGAGTGCTCACGGCCTGGACAACGCCGGTGAGCAAGGAAAGTTCGTGCATACCGTCCAGTGTAGGGGCGTGAAAGAGTAGGTTGGATTCTGGAAAGGAATTGCAAGGCTGTGAATGCGAATACCACCCCCGAGGCCTCTCATGCTCGCCGCGCCACCATCTCGATTGGCCAGGTGGTGGATCCGCTCGCCGCGAAGGTGATCATCAGTACTAGCCCTCCTGCCGGGGTATCGCGGAAGAATCCGAGCAAGGAAGATTGGGAGCGCGATCCTTTTGGCATCGCCCGCTTTGACCTCCATGGAGTTCCACGAGTGGAGGACTTCCTGGTGGGCAAACCAGCTAGGGAGGTTCCCGCACTGGTCACCCGGTTGTGCGGATTGTGCCCGGTGACCCATCACCTAGCGGGCATTGCGACACTTGATCAACTGGTTTCGGAGCAACCTTCGGAGCCCGCCTTAAAGGTTCGTGCGTTGCTCCATTACGGCAGCGTGTTGGATGTGCTGGGGCCGCGGGTGATTGCCTCCCAGGGGCGGCAGGCACAAATTGCCGTGAAAAGTATCGGGAAGAACGCGCTCGCATTGGCGGGAGCGATGGGGCATTTCCCGGATGTTGCCATACCAGGCGGCGTGCGCATCCCCAAAGGCTGGCAGAATGGTCAAAGCAGCGAAACCGTAACCACGCAGAGGCACGCGATCCTTGACGCGCTCGATGCAGCAGCCGAC
Organism: Corynebacterium kozikiae; assembly: GCF_024580965.1. NCBI lineage: Bacteria > Bacillati > Actinomycetota > Actinomycetes > Mycobacteriales > Corynebacteriaceae > Corynebacterium > Corynebacterium kozikiae. The sequence continues at coordinate 13,128 of NZ_JANIKJ010000018.1, read as the reverse complement.
CTCCTGGATGCTGCATACAGTGCCGTGAACAGTGCGGAGGCGAACGCCAACAACTCTCACCACCGGAAGTGGAAGCTGCCACCGTTCCCCGGCGCGGCGGTACGGCTCGCGGACGCGAACCCACTGGGCCAAGAAGTGGAAGTGACCCTGGGTGAAGCGACCCAACGCTACAGCGCCGCGGAGTTTGCCGCGAACCTCATAGAAACGATCCCGGGCGCGATTGCTCCGCGGCCGATGTTGCGGTTGCATGGACAATGGGTGCCCTTCAAAGTGGGCCCCACCGCTCGTTTCCCCGAGGAGTTGAGTGCCGCAGCCGCCCAGGTTGCTTTGGTGCGAGAGGCGCTTGGGCGCGTCGGTACCCTTGTGGAGGAGTTTCCGCATGTTGTGGCGCAGCTTGGGCAGGAGCCAGCGCGAGAGGTTGGCGACGGCATTGGGGTGGGCCTAGTGGACGGGCCGCGAGGACTGCTGATGCACCAATATGAGGTGGAAGGGGGAGTGTTGCGTAAGTGCCAGATTTTGAGCCCCACTGCGCAAAATGAACCCTGGCTTGCGTACATGTTGGGCGCGGCGTTCGTGCAGTATGCAGGAGAGGAAGGTGGGCAGGAGCGCATGAAGTACGCGATGGAACAAGCCGTGCGTGCAGCGGACCCCTGCTTGCCATGCACCCAAGCGCCAGAAGGCATGATGAACATTGAAGTGGAGTATGAACCGTTCAAGGGGAAGGGCTGAGCATCGATGTGCCTTGGAATACCCGCAAAAGTAATAGAGCTTGGCCCAACTGACGATCCATTGCCTATGGGAGTCATTGATGTGATGGGGCAACGCAGGCCATGCTGTTTTGCATACGTCCCGGAAGCGCAAGTGGGGGATTGGGTGCTGATCCAAAACAGCTTTGCCATGACCATCGTGGATGAATCGAGCGCGCGGGAGTCTTTGGCAACAATCGAGGAGTTCGATCTCATTGATAACCCGCCCGTGAATCCGCCGCAATAAAGCACACGCCCAGGGCTTGATGTCCAAGGCTCGAGACCCAAGACTTGATGTCCAAGTCCCGCGCTGCGGCATCGTGGGTGGGGATTGTGGGTGGGGAAACTGTAGGGTTACTAACTATGGTTCGGCAGCGAATGACAGGGAAACAGCGCCGCGAACAGCTCATCACCATTGGGCGTTCGGTGTTTGCGGAGCGTGGCTTCGACGGCGCATCCGTGGAGGAAATCGCCTCGCGGGCAGGGGTGACAAAACCCGTGGTCTACGAGCATTTTGGTGGCAAAGAGGGCCTGTATGCGGTGGTGGTGGATCGTGAAATGATCCGCCTGGAGCAGCTCGTCACCGAGGCGCTGGAAACGGGGCGCTCCAAGGCGCGCATTGAGCAGGCCGTCCTCGCGCTGCTTGGCTACGTTGAAGATGAAACCGATGGCTTCCAGATCTTGGTGCGTGATATGACCCCCGGCCAGGGTCGCTCGTATTCCACCTTGCTCAACGACTTCGTGGCGCAAGTCTCCCACATCCTGGCCAATGCCTTCACACGCCAAGGAATCAATCCGGAATATGCGGTGTTGTACGGGCAGGCGCTGGTGGGCATGGTGTCTATGACCGCCCAGTGGTGGTTGGACCAACGCCAAATGGAGGATGCTCCCAGCAAAGAGGAGGTTGCAGCGCACATCGTGAACCTGAGCTGGAACGGCCTCGCCGGCATGGAAGCAGAACCGCGGCTCTAAGCCCCAAAAGGAGAAACACGGAAGTGGCCCCACACGGCAACCCACACGACAACCCGCCAGCACCAACTCCAGCAACTGGCGCGCCCGCGACCCCTATGCTCGCCGGGTTGCTGAAAGTCGCGGCCTCTGACCCCAAACTCAAGGGCGTGCTGCGAAACGTCGGCGAGCCGCACCTCCACCTCACCTCGCTGCCCCAGGCACGTCCGTGGGCACTGGCAACCTTGGCGCAGGCGGCGCCGGTGCTCGTCGTCACCGCAACGGGCCGCGAGGCCGAAGATCTCAGCGCCGAGCTCGCAGCAATGCTGGGCAACAAGGTGGCGTGGATGCCGGCGTGGGAAACGCTGCCGCACGAACGCCTCAGCCCGGGCGCAGACATCGTGGGCACACGCGCAAGCATCCTAGACAGGATTTCGCGTGCCGACGACCCCCTGCGCGTTGTAGTCACCGCGGCGAGGGGCGTTGCGCAACCCATCATGGCCAAGGCGGTGGGCCGGGAGGCACTGGTGCTGCAAGAAGGCGCTCAGTTCGAGCTCGAAGCCCTGCACAACGCGCTGGTGGAGCGCGCCTATCAACATGTGGACCTGGTGGCCAAGCGCGGTGAGTTTGCCTCCCGCGGCGGCATCGTGGACGTATTTCCCACCACTGCTGATCAGCCGGTTCGTTTGGAGTTCTGGGGTGATGAAATCACAGAAATCCGCGAGTTTTCCGTTGCTGACCAGCGCGCCTACACTGAAGCAACGCTAGAGAAAGTCCATATCTACCCGGCGCGCGAGCTCCTTATCACTGAGCAGGTGCGGGAGCGTGCAGCCGAGCTGGCCACGAAGTTCCAGCAAAACCCAACGTTGCAGGAGTTGCTCACCAAGATCTCGGAGGGGATGTACTCCGACGGCATGGAGGCCCTCATCCCGGTGCTGCAGGACGAGCCTCTGGTTCCCCTCATGGAACTCATGCCTCAAGGCACCCACGTTGTGGCTCTTGACCCGGAGAAAATCCGCAGGCGCGTGGAAGATCTCCAGGCCACGGACGCGGAGTTCTTAGCCGCGGGCTGGGAAGCAGCGGCGATGGGTGCCGCAGGCCCGGTGGCAGCGCAAGGTCTTGATCTGGAGGCCAGCTCTTACAGGTCCTATGAGTCCCTGCAGATTTCCGCCGAACGTGCCGGCGGGGTGTGGTGGACCATGGCGCCCCCAGGTATGTTCGGCGCCGCCGAGAATCAAACCCTTGACCTGGGCTACGAGCCTGGTCCCACCCCGCGCGGTGACCTCAAGGCCATTGATGAGATGATGGCTTTGTTGCTCGCGCACACCCTCGCCGGAGGGCGCGCCGCCTACATCGCCCCGGCGGCTGGCGCGATTAAGCGCATGCAGCAACGCTTCGCAGAAAAAGGTATCGCTACTCGGGTTGCCACCCCAGGTTGGGAACCCAGCCCTGGGGAAGTAACCCTTTACCAGGCACTCAGCCACGCCGGACTGGTGTTCCCCAAAGTGCGCAAGCATGGAAATGCTCCGACTGGTCAGGCTCTGCCGCTGGTAGTGGTCACGGAAACGGACCTCACGGGCAACCGCGTGGGAGACATCGCTGGGGCGAAACGGCGCAAGGCGAAAAAGCGCCACCGCGTGGACCCATTGGCGCTGAAAACCGGCGACTATGTAGTGCATGAAACCCACGGCATCGGCCGCTTCCTGCAGATGACCGAGCGCACCATCACCACCGGTGATGAAACCTCCCGCCGCGAATACGTGGTGCTGGAGTACGCGCCCAGCAAGCGCGGCAACCCACCAGACCAGCTTTACGTACCCATGGACTCCCTGGATTTGCTGTCCAAATACGTGGGTGGCGAGGCCCCCACGCTTTCCAAGATGGGTGGCTCGGACTGGAAGAACACCAAGAAAAAGGCCCGAGCCGCGGTCCGTGAGATCGCCGGTGAGCTGGTGGAACTCTACGCCAAGCGGCAATCCGCGCCGGGGCACGCCTTCGCGCCGGATTCCCCCTGGCAGCAGGAGATGGAAGATAACTTCCTGTTTGTGGAAACGGAAGACCAAATGCTTGCCATCGAGGCCGTGAAAGAAGACATGGAGAAGCCGGTCCCGATGGACCGAGTGGTAGTGGGAGACGTCGGCTACGGCAAAACTGAAGTTGCCGTGCGAGCTGCCTTCAAGGCTGTTCAGGACGGCACTCAGGTAGTGGTGCTCGTGCCCACCACGTTGCTTGCGCAGCAGCACTTGGCCACCTTTGAAGAGCGCATGGCTGGGTTCCCCGTGACAATCAAGGGGCTTTCACGTTTCACCTCCGCGGCGGAAGCAAAGGAGATTTTGCGCGGGCTTGCTGATGGCTCGGTGGACATTGTGATTGGCACCCATCGCCTGCTGCAAACTGGCGTGCAGTGGAAGAACCTTGGCCTGGTTGTGGTGGATGAGGAACAGCGCTTCGGCGTGGAGCACAAGGAGCACATCAAGGCACTGCGTACTCACGTGGACGTGCTCACTATGTCTGCCACGCCAATCCCGCGCACTTTGGAAATGTCCATGGCGGGCATTCGGGAAATGTCCACTATTCTTACCCCGCCTGAGGACCGCCACCCCATCCTTACTTACGTGGGTGTGCAGGAGGAACAACAGGTGGCAGCGGCAATTCGCCGTGAGCTGCTGCGCGACGGCCAGGTGTTCTATGTGCACAACAAGGTTGCGGACATTGAGAAGAAGGCCCGCGAGCTGCGCGACCTCGTTCCCGAGGCTCGCATTGTGGTGGCGCACGGCCAGATGAGTGAGGAGCTTCTGGAGCGCACGGTGCAGGGCTTCTGGGATAGGGAATATGACGTGCTCGTGTGTACCACAATCGTGGAAACCGGCCTGGACATCGCCAACGCCAACACCCTCATCGTAGAGAACGCACACCACATGGGCTTGAGCCAATTGCACCAGTTGCGTGGGCGTGTGGGCCGTTCCCGCCAGCGCGGCTACGCCTACTTCCTTTACCCCAAGGGGGTCACGCTCACTGAGACCTCTTACGATCGCCTGGCCACCATCGCCGCAAACAATGATCTGGGTGCCGGCATGGCAGTGGCCATGAAGGACCTGGAGATGCGTGGCGCTGGTAACGTGCTTGGCGCGCAACAGTCCGGGCACATCGCGGGCGTGGGCTTTGACCTCTACGTTCGTCTGGTGGGGGAGGCCGTGGAGGCCTACCGCGCGATGGCAGACGGCAAGGTGGTGGACGCCACGGAGCAGGGCCCCAAGGAAATTCGCATTGACCTGCCGGTGGACGCCCACATCCCGGAGAAGTTCATCAACGCCGAGCGCCTGCGCCTGGAGGTGTACCGCAAGCTGGCTTCCGCCCAGTCTGAGGCAGATATTCGGCTGGTGGTGGAGGAGATGGAGGACCGCTTCGGCCCCGTCCCCGCCGAGGTTCAGCGCCTGCTCGCGGTGGCGAGATTGCGCCTTGTTGCTCGTGCGGCCGGGATTTCCGACATCGGAGTGCAAGGCACCCGTATCAAGATCCACCCGGTGGAGTTGCCGGATTCCAAGCAGGTCCGCCTCAAGCGCCTGCAGCCTTCCGCAACGTTCCGCGCGGCGGCGAAGGCGATCCAGTTGAGCTTCCCCAAGCAGGGGCGAAACGTCACGGACAAACCGTTGCGCGACGTAGAGCTGCTGCAATGGGTTGCGGACTTCCTGCACCAAATGTTTGAGGTGGAACGCGTCAATGTTGCAGGCGGAAAACTGGAAGAATTGCCGACGCTGCCAAGCGCCAGCCCCAGCAGCGCCCGCGCGCGGGAGACGGCACCACGCTCCGCAACCAGGTCTGCTCGTTCCGTGGTGGTCACTGACGATGACCTGGATTACGAGGACAAGCGTGAGGCCAGGCGGCGGAAGTACCGCCTGCGCTAGGGGAGGGGACATGCCACACAATTCCGGAAACGGTACCTCACCGCTGGCGCGCGGCCAGTTGGTGGACTCCCAGGGCCGCTGCAAGCACTATCATTCGCAGCTTGATGTGGTGGCAAACAAGTGTGCCACCTGCGGTCAGTGGTGGGCGTGCCACAAGTGCCACGAAGAGGCCCAAGACCACCGATTTGGGCCCATGCCCACCAATCAACTGGGCGCGATGTGCTGCGCCTGCGGCGAGGTGATGACCTACCCCCAATACGCCGCACAGCCGCACTGCCCCTCCTGCCAGCATCCCTTTAACCCCGGCTGCCACCTGCACGCGCCGATCTACTGGCAGTTGGGGTGAGCGCTGGGCGCGTCGGCACGCTCCCCGGATCTAGAGGGAGAGCTGACCGCTTGCCAGGCCCCACACCGACGCCACCGAACCAGCGGCGACCAGAGCAACCACACACCATTCGAAGGCGTTGAACACCCGTTCGCGCTGGGCGAGGCGAGTCCACACGTAGGGCAGCAGACCTGGTAGCACGGCTAGGGCGCCGAAGAGGATGTATTTGGGGTCGGCGGCGTACAGCAGCCACAGGGAGTACACGAACGCCAGAAGGCCTACAGCGCCGTGGCGCATGTTGCTTTGGCGTGGCACCTGCGGGCCGGAGTCATTGAAGCGGCTGCCAGCATGCGGATGGGTGATGCCCCGGCCGCGGGTGGCCAGCAGTACCAGGTAGAGCGCGGAGAACGTGTAGGGCAGCAGGTACATCACGGTGGCAAGCTGCACCATGGATACGTAAGTGGTTTCGTTGAGGAAGAACACCACCACCCACAATTGAATCACCACGGTGGAGATGAGCTGCGCCACCCACGGGGCGCCGTTGGCATTGATGCGCCCTGCCACCTGTGGCAACAGCCGGTCCGCGGCCATCATGGCGATCGGCTCCGCGCACAACATCTGCCAAGACACATAGGCCCCCAGCACGCTCAAGCACAGGCCAATGGAGACCAACGCCGCACCCCACGGCCCCACCACGGCCTCCAGGACGGCGGCCATGGAGTTGTCCGGTAGCGCGGCCAGCTCCGCCTGGGTGAGCACGCCAAAGCTCAGGGAGGAGACCGTCACCAACAGCACCAATACGGTGAGGAACCCGATCACCGTGGCGCGGCCGATGTCCGCGCGGGTTTTCGCCTGCTTGGAGTACACGCTCGCACCTTCCACGCCGATGAACACCCACACCGTGAACAGCATGATGCCCTGCACCTGGTCAAACACGCTCACCGAGCTTGCCTCGCCCCAGAAATCCAAGGTGAATCGATCCCAACTAAAGCCCAGGAACGCAACCAACACCACAAAGCACAGGATCGGCAGGAGCTTGGCGATGGTTGTCACCGCGTTCATCACCGCCGCCTGCTTGATTCCGCGGGTCAGCCCGGCGAACACCAGCCAAGTAAGCGCCGAAACAGCGATCGCCTGGGTGAGCCTGTGGTCTTGGTCGAACCACGGAACGTAGTGGCCGATAGTGCTAAAGAACAAGGTGGCGTAGCCCACCTGCGCGATCACCGAGCCGAGCCAGTAGCCCCAGCCTGAGGCAAAGCCAATGAAGTCGCCCAGCCCGGCGCGCACATAGGAGTACACGCCCGCGTCCAGGTAGGGCTTGCGCTGCGCCAGAATGTGAAACACGAACGCTACGCTGAGCATGCCCACGCCGGCGATCGCCCAACCGATGAGCATAGCGCCGGGTGCTGCCACCGATGCGATGTTTTGCGGCAGCGAGAAAATGCCCGCGCCGATGGTGGAGCCGATAATAATGCCCACCAGCGTCCACATCGGGACGGTATGCGCTTTGGGCTGGGAGTTTTGTTCAGACACGAGGAAACATCGTAACGGATCAATGTGTTGAACAAAACGGGCTCTGGGGCGAGCTCTGGTGCGGGCTTTGGGAGGTGCATGGATGCGTGCTGGTTCTGTGGGTGCCGAACCTGGTTGCCACGGCGGCTAGGATGGCACCATGACCGTTTTGCTCCTCGATTCCCGCTGGCCCTCCATGGTGCCCTTTGACCTGCTTGGATCCCTGCAAGGAACCTGCACGTTCACCGATGAAGTGCCTGTGGGCGTTCGCTGGAATCTCCCGGATCACATCGCCGCCGGCCCGGACACCATCTTGGTGAGCACCAATGCGTGGGACCCGCAGGTGCACCAGGCGATCACTCGCGGTGATGAGGTGCTTGAGGTCCCTTCGCGTACCGACGCCACCGGCACGGCCGTTGCCCTGATGCGGCAGGCGCTGCGCCGAGGCGAGTGGGAACAATCCCAAACGCACGCCTCGTTAGTGCCTTATCTGCTGGAGGAATCGCAGGAATTCGTGGAGGCCGTGCGCGATGATTTGGGCGATGAGGCCATTCGTGATGAACTCGGCGACCTGCTCCTGCAGGTGCTCTTCCACGCTGAAATTGCCGACCGCCGTGGCGCCTTTGACTTTTCCGGCGTGGCCCAAGCATTTGTGGATAAGATGGCAGCTCGGCAGCCGTACCTCTTTGACGGCAGCACAGGAATCGTAAGCATTGAGGAACAAGAAGAGCTCTGGCAAAAAGGGAAAAACGCCTAACCGGAAAGGAACTTTGTGGGGCGGAAAGCGGCAGGTTGTGGCCTAGGAGTGATCCTGGCGGTGGTGCTGGTGATCTCCTTTGTGGGCTGGGCTCTTTCCTTTTTGGGTGGCCAAGCCCCGATCCGCCAAATGCGCCCAGTGCCTGTGGATATGCCCCCGGCGCGCGGTGCTGCCGTTCCGGCCATCGACGTTCACGCCCCAGGCCGAACCGCAGACAAACTCACATTCTGGGCTGACCCGCTGGCCGCGGAAATCGGGGTGAGCTCGGCGGCAATCAGGGCGTACGCGAACGCAGAACTCATCGCCCAAGATGCTTGGCCCACTTGCAACCTCTCCTGGAACACCCTGGCTGGCTTGGGGTACGTGGAAACTCGCCACGGGACGTACTCCGGCACCTTGTTCAATTCCCGGCAAATCGACGAAAACGGCTACGTACTGCCCCCAATCCTCGGCCCGGCCCTCGACGGCTCGCCGGGGTTCGCGGAAATCAGGGATACCGACGGCGGCCGCCTGGACACGGACACCGAATACGACCGCGCGGTTGGCCCCATGCAGTTCATTCCCACTTCCTGGGAGCGCTTTGGCCTGGACGCCAACGGTGATTGGGTAGCAGACCCCAACCAGATCGACGACGCCGCCCTTTCCGCCGCAAACCTCTTGTGCCAAGGACGCGACCTTTCCGTACCCGAGCAGTGGCAGGAAGCGATCTTGAGCTACAACCGCTCAAACCAATATGTGATTAACGTGCGCAACGCAGCAGCCTCCTATGCGCTGGGGCAGCCGGCTTCTTAGGGTTGTTTGCGGCTCAAGTGCGGCCGATCGTCCGGTGATTGTGAAAAACCACACTGATTCTGCGGTGCCGGATTTCCGATTTGTTGGCATAATTGAATGGGTACGCGCCATTCGGGCAACCGATGTGGTTTTTAGCCACATTCTTGGAAACACTCTGGTTTTGTCACGGTTGTTTCCCCAGCGGAGCGTGAACTTTTCCTAGGCAGGCACACTGCTTGCCTTCCACACAGTCAAGAGGAGACGAACAGTGGCTGACATTTTGCACGTTTTTGCACGCGAGATCATGGACTCCCGCGGTAACCCAACCGTTGAGGCGGAGGTGTTCCTCGACGACGGTGCTCACGGTGCAGCAGGCGTGCCCTCCGGTGCCTCCACCGGTGTGCACGAGGCACACGAGCTCCGCGATGGTGGCGACCGCTACCTGGGCAAGGGTGTGCTGAAGGCAGTGGAGAACGTCAACGAAGAGATCGCTGATGCACTCGCCGGCTTCGAGGCCGATGACCAGCGCCTGATTGACAAGACCATGATCGAGCTCGATGGCACCGAGAACAAGTCCCGCCTGGGTGCAAACGCCATCCTCGGTGTGTCCATGGCCGTTGCTAAGGCTGCTGCTGAGTCCGCTGGCCTGCCCCTGTACCGCTACGTTGGTGGCCCAAATGCCCACATCCTGCCAGTGCCAATGATGAACATCGTCAACGGTGGCGCACACGCTGACTCCGGTGTGGACGTTCAGGAATTCATGATCGCCCCAATCGGTGCAGAGTCCTTCGCTGAGGCACTGCGCATCGGTGCAGAGGTGTACCACTCCCTGAAGTCCGTGATTAAGTCCAAGGGCCTGTCCACCGGCCTGGGTGACGAGGGCGGCTTCGCTCCTTCCGTGGAGTCCACCAAGGCTGCACTGGACCTCATCGTTGAGGCTATCCAGAAGGCTGGCTTCACCCCAGGCAAGGACGTTGCTTTGGCGCTCGACGTTGCTTCCTCCGAGTTCTACAAGGACGGCAAGTACCACTTCGAAGGCGGCGAGCACACCGCTGAGGAGATGGCACAGGTGTACGCAAACCTCATTGAGGAGTACCCAATCGTCTCTATCGAGGACCCACTGCAGGAAGATGACTGGGAGGGCTACACCGCTCTGACCGCCGCTATTGGTGACAAGGTTCAGATTGTCGGCGACGATTTCTTTGTGACTAACCCAGCTCGCCTCAAGGAAGGCATTGAGAAGAAGGCTGCAAACGCCTTGCTGGTGAAGGTAAACCAGATCGGTACCCTCACCGAGACCTTCGACGCCGTGGACCTTGCACACCGCAACGGCTACCGCACGATGATGTCCCACCGTTCCGGTGAGACCGAGGACACCACCATTGCTGACCTCGCAGTGGCTCTTGGCTGTGGCCAAATCAAGACCGGTGCTCCAGCTCGCTCCGAGCGCGTTGCGAAGTACAACCAGCTTCTGCGCATCGAGCAGGAGCTTGGCGACGCTGCCGTCTATGCTGGCCGTTCCGCATTCCCACGCTTCAACGGCTAAAGCCATGAAGCTCAAGCCCAGCGAGGCTTGGGGCTGAAAGCGTGCGTTGATATCTCATGGTGTCAGCGCACGCTTTTGTGATTATTGAGGTTATGATGAGTTCGTTATGGTGTTTTCAAAACGACGCGCAGTCCCGGTGGTGAACCGGAACTCAAAGCGCAGCAAGCCACAAGCGAAGGTGCGGCCGCGCGTCCGGCTGAATAGCCGCGGGGTGGTAGCACTTGCTGTTGTAGTGGTGGTCGTTTTGTTGGTAATCCTGCTGCCGCTGCGCATCTACATGCAGCAGCGCGCTGAGATTGTGCGAGTGACCGCTCAGATTCAGGCCAATGAGGCGGAAAAACAACGCCTGCTTGCAGAAATTGAGAAGTACAACAACCCGGCCTATGTGCAGGAGCAAGCCCGAGCTCGCCTGGGTGTGATTGAGCCTGGGGAATTGGCGTTTCGCGTAATTGATCCCTCCCTCCAAGCGCGCGGTACGGAGTTGCAAGACACCACGGAGAATTTACCCGGCGAAAGCCCTTGGTTTGAGCAGCTTTGGGATTCCGTGACCATCCCGGAGCCAGTTGTCCCGGAGGCCACGCCGGAAATGCAGATGCCACTTGCGCCAGTGGAGGAACCGCCGGCGTCGGAGTGAGTGAATGTGAGCTTTTGCCCGCAGCATGAGACAATGGGCGCCATGAGTGCCAGTGAACAAGACCTCGCCGTGATTGCAGAACAGCTTGGCCGCGAGCCCCGCGGCGTGCTGGAAGTTTCCTACCACAGCCCCGATGGGGTTCCAGGAGTGGTGAAAACCGCTCCACGTTTGGATGACGGCACCCCTTTCCCAACGCTGTACTACCTCACGGATCCACGGCTTACTGCGGAGGCATCCCGTCTTGAAGTGGCCCACGTGATGAAGTGGATGACTCAGCGACTGGAGGAAGACACAGAGCTGGCGGCAGACTACCGTGCGGCGCACGAGCACTACCTCGCGGTTCGCAACAAGATCGAAGACCTGGGGACTGACTTTTCCGGAGGCGGCATGCCTGACCGAGTGAAGTGCCTCCACGTGTTGATCGCATACGCCCTGGCTGAAGGGCCCGATCACTTCCGCTTAGGTACGGAGGCCGTGGCCCTAGCCGCGGAGCACGCCGGCTTGCGCGGGACCGCGATTCCGCAGGATTGGCCAACGCTGGAGTCTTTGGGTATTTCCCTGGACCAGTTCGATTTCACCCACGCCTAGACCGCAAGGCAAACCCTGCGGATTCGAAAGCACAGAAAGCGAGAGAGAATGCCTCGTCTTGCAGCGATTGACTGCGGCACTAATTCGATTCGTCTGCTCATTGCTGACGTCACCGACGGCACCACCACGGAAGTCCTGCGCACAATGAAAATCGTGAGGCTGGGCCAGGGCGTGGATGCAACCGGTGAACTTGCCCCCGAGGCTCTGGAGCGCACCCAGCAGGCGTTGGAAGAGTACGTGGAGATCATGAAGCGCGAGCACGTCACCGACCTACGAATGGTGGCAACCTCGGCAACACGCGACGCCTCCAACCGCGAAGCATTCTTCGGAATGGCGGCCAAGCTACTTGGTGACGTCGTTCCCGGCTTACAGGCGGAGGTGATTACTGGTGAGGAAGAAGCAGCGCTGAGTTTCCAGGGGGCAGTGGCGGACCTTCCAGCAGATCAAGAGCCTTTCTGCGTGATCGACTTAGGGGGCGGGTCCACCGAGTTTGTGGTGGGTGATGCCGAGGGAAACATCGCCGGCGCCTTCTCTGCGCAGATGGGCTGCGTGCGGGTAACGGAACGGATCATGCGCTCGGATCCACCCACCGAGACTGAGGTGGAAATCGCCGCCGACCTGGTCAAAGATCAGATCTCCACTGCTACAACGCTCGTACCGATCAGCGAGGCTCGCACGTTTGTGGGCTGTGCAGGAACATTCACGACGATCGCAGCGCTCGCACTAGGTCTGGAGGCATACGATCCACAGGAGATCCACGGCGCCCGGCTGAGGTTGGAAGGGCTCCGCCCAATCTTGGAGCAGCTCATCACATCTGACGCCGCTACCCGGCGCCAGCAGCCAGTGATCCATGAAGGGCGCGCCGATGTGATCGCTGGTGGGGCAGTTGTGGTTTCCGGAATTCTGGACATGATGGAAGACCTCGCGGGTGCAACCGAGCTGGTGATCTCTGAAAAGGACATTTTGGATGGCATCATCGCGTCTATCGCAACGCGATAGGGATTCCGCTGGCGGTTTTCCCAGTGAGTGAAAGCGAAGTAGACTAAGCAGGTACTAGCGGAGCCACGGCGCGCTAGTGTTGGGCCCCCATAGCCCAATTGGCAGAGGCAGTCGACTTAAAATCGATTCAGTGCGGGTTCGAGTCCCGCTGGGGGCACCATTAGCACCCTGTAAGTAATACAATTACTCGCAGGGTGCTTCTTCGTGTAATAGTTGGTTCACCTTACAACGAAGCTCCCTATTTGGGTTTTGCCACTGGAAAGCTTGTTTGATTGCACGCGTGGGGATTGAGGGTGTGAATCCCACTGTCGTGGGTTTGATGAGGTAGTCGATGTTGCGGAAGCTTTGGCATCGGCGTGCGTTGTGCTCCGTACGTTGTTTCAAAAACGGGTTTCAT
>NZ_JANIKJ010000017.1:0-40592 GCF_024580965.1 Corynebacterium kozikiae | reverse complement strand
TCATTTGAGGTTCCCTGAAGACTACAGGGTTGATAGGCCAGAACTGGAAGCACAGTAATGTGTGCAGGTGACTGGTACTAATACACCGACAAACACACAAAACAAACAAACAAAGCATCAACACAAAACAAAGAATATGTTGATATGTCGCGTCCACTATGCAGTATCTGACACAACACCGAACAAACCAATAGCAGCACAACAACAACAAAAAGATAGATGTGTCGGTGGTTATAGCGTCGGGGTCACGCCCGGTCCCATTCCGAACCCGGAAGCTAAGCCCGACAGCGCTGATGGTACTGCACCCGGGAGGGTGTGGGAGAGTAAGTCACCGCCGACCTAAAACTAAAAAAACAAATGATGATGCGGGGCGCCCCAACAGGCACCCCGCATCATCTGCATCTTCACATACCCACTTTCAACGGCGACACGGGGATACTAAGACTTACGGGGGCACCAAGTCTCAGGGAAATCCATATAACGATCGCAACGATCGCATTGCTTCAACCAGACACCGCTGAAATGCCCAAGCACAACCCTGAGCACTTACTCAGAGTTGCCCTATACCCGACCAAAATGAAGGGCCGTGATCTTTGCAATCACGGCCCTATGGTCTTTACGTAGCTACTTTTATAGCTCCAACAGGTTGAACTTCGTATCGCGGACGTCGGAAAGCTTACCCTTGTGCTTTTCCAGCAGTGCCCATCGATCGTGGGGGATTGCCCGCTTTGCTTCCTGAATTACGGCGGTATCGGTGGTGCCCCATGCAATCGGCATGGGTGAAATCTCATCCCAGCGGTCCTGGCTGTTCATGGAACGCCTACCGGTCACTGCTACGGAAGGCACTTTCTCGCCTTCTTTGCGCTCGTGGCCTTCAACGCGCGTGACGTTGCGCAGCGCCAGGCCCCAGCGCGGGGGAAGGGCGGTGTCTACGTTGAGGTTCACCAACGCGAGGAGCGTCATGTCCCTGGGGCGGACTTCTGCAATGATCGCGGGGACCAATTCGTAGTTGGTGTATAGCTCGGTGGGATTGCCAACCTTTTTCGGCAGCACCGGGATCAATACCAGGAAGACCAGTGCCATGAGGCCAAAGACGCCCAGGATGATCGCACCCATTGCGCCGCCGAGCCAGGCGTAGAAGGCTGCACCGATACCAGCCAGGATGAGTGCAAAGATACCCGAAGCGATCTGGAGGCGCTTGGTGTCTTTCAGCAGTTCGTTGTTTTTCCGTGCGTAGTGCTCATCTACAGCAAAGTTGAATCGTTGCATCTCACGTCCTTATCTCAGTTCACTAAAGTTGTTCATCTAAATCTTCTGCATCAATAATGCGGTACGCATAGCCCTGTTCCGCCAAGAAACGTTGGCGGTGCGCGGCGTATTCAGCATCCAAGCTATCGCGGCTCACTAGGGAGCAGAAGTGGGCCTCCGCACCGTCCGCCTTTGGCCTCAGCAGGCGGCCAAGGCGTTGCGCCTCCTCCTGCCGAGAACCAAAGGTGCCGCTGACCTGGATCGCCACCGCAGCTTCCGGCAAGTCAATGGAGAAATTTGCCACCTTGCTCACCACGAGCACGCTGAGTTCACCGTTGCGGAACTGTTCAAAGAGCTCCTCACGCTTCTTGTTGCTCGTTTTGCCTTCAATCACGGGTGCGCCGATGCGCTGACCAATCTCCTCAAGTTGATCAACATACGCGCCGATCACCAGCGTCGGTTGGCCCGCGTGGCGCCTCAGGAGAGCATCCACCACCTTGAGCTTCGCGCTCGCGCAGGCGGCCACCCGGTAGCGGTCTTGGCGCTCGGCGGTGGCGTAGAGCATGCGTTCGTCCTCAGTCATGGTGGAACGCACCTCAATGCATTCGGCGGTGGCAATAAAGCCGCGCTGTTCCAGGTCCTTCCATGGGGCGTCGTAGCGCTTGGGCCCGATGAGGGAAAAGACGTCACCTTCACGGCCATCCTCGCGCACCAACGTGGCGGTCAGTCCCAGGCGCCGCCTGGATTGGAGGTCGGATGTCATGCGGAACACTGGTGCGGGGAGTAGGTGGACTTCGTCGTAGATGATCAGCCCCCAGTCCCTGGAGTCAAAAAGTTCCAGTGCGCGGTACTCACCGCCGGTTTTCCTGGTCACCACCTGGTAAGTGGCAATGGTTACGGGCCTGATCTCTTTCCGTTCGCCGGAGTATTCGCCGATCTCGTCCTCGCTCAGCGTGGTTCGCCGCAGCAGCTCGCTGCGCCATTGGCGCCCAGCAACGGTGTTGGTGACCAGGATCAACGTGGTGCACTGCGCCTTCGCCATCGCGGCAGCGCCCACCATGGTCTTGCCCGCGCCACAGGGCAGCACCACCACTCCTGAGCCGCCTTCCCAGAAGCTCTCCGCGGCCATTTCTTGATAGTCGCGTAAAGCCCACTGTTCCTCGGCGGTGCTCAGAGCGATTGGGTGCGCCTCACCGTCCACGTAGCCGGCAAGGTCCTCCGCGGGCCAGCCAACTTTCAGGAGCTCCTGCTTGAGCCGGCCACGTTCGGAAGGATGGACCACAATTGTTTCCGGATCAACCTGCGCGCCAAACATTGGGGCGATTTTCTTGTGGTGCTGTAGCTCGGCAAGGATTGCAGGTTCCGAGGACTCCAGGATCAGCCCATACGCGGGGTGCTTGTGCAGGCGCACGCGGCCATACCTGCCCATGGTCTCTGCGACGTCAATCAGCAAAGCCTGCGGCACCGGGAACCGGGAGAAACGCTCCAATACGTCCACAACTTGTTCGGCGTCATGCCCGGCGGCGCGTGCGTTCCACAGCGCCAGTGGTGTGATGCGGTAGGTGTGCACGTGTTCCGGGGCGCGCTCAAGCTCGGCAAACGGGGCTAACGCGGCTCGGGCGATCGGGGCAAGCGGATGGTCAATTTCCAGCAGGACAGTTTTATCCGACTGCACAATAAGCGGGCCGTCACCAAACGCCACAACATTGCCTTTCCATAGGAAGTCACACCACCAGCATCAGGCGGGAGCACAGGAGGCTCAGGGGGTGCGTATTCAACCCCACAATTCTACCGTGCTAGGCAAAAGACACTTCGGTAATCCGGTGCAGCAGGAAATGCTCCACTGCACCTGTGGCTTCGTTGAGCGCGGAAAGCTGCCCGGAGGCCAAGGCGATGGGCGTGACCTTTGCAAAGCTCGCAGCTCCGGAACGATCCACAAAGCCCAGCTTCACCGACTGTTGAGTTCGGATCGCCTCCTGCAGAGCCTCCAACGGGGTTTGGGAGCGAGCAGGGTTTCGGGCGGACGCGGTGGCGTCGGTACGCTCACGATCCGTAAGCAGCGCCTGGACCGCACGCTCCACGGATTGCTCGGCGCGCGCGTGCTTATCCGAGCTCGATGAAGGGCGGGGAGTGGGCACCACGCTCGGGGTGGGGCGCATCGCGATGGATGCGCCGTGCGAATCCTGCGCAACCACATGCACGCCAGTCCGCGCGGCCGCACGAATCACCTGCAGCAGCGGCACCTGAGCTACCGCGACGGTGGGCGCGAGCTGCTGCAAGCCGGTGGTTTCTGCGGCTGGCGAGTTGCACAGTGCCGTGATCGTGGAGGGGTCCTGGGAGGTGATGTAGGAAAGCGCAACGCCGCCGCGGACCTGGCCGTGCTGCTTGCTTTCGGCGTCGATGAGGTAGCGCATTGAGCTCGGCACCTCCCCGAGCGTGTGCTGCTCCAGCACCCCGAGGATCTCCTGGCTGCTCATTCCGGCATCGAGTCCGCGGCGAATCGAGGCTGTGCTGAGGCGATACAGCGTGGCAATACCCATCGATTCCCGTTCGGCGATCAGCGCCAAGGTCTGAGCGAGCGCCGCCGGCAGCGGACCGGGGGCGAGCACGGTCATATCCCCCTGCGGCACTAAGTGTTCCACCATCCCTGGGGTGTGGCGCTGCGTAAACGCCACCAAATCCGCGGGTAGCAACGCCTCCAAATCCTTCTGCAGTGCGGCGATGGGCTCAGCGCGCAGCACATCCAGTACATCCGTGGGCTCCTCCGCCGCGCCGAGCACCCCAAGCCACCGCGCCTCCCCGAGCACTCCTTCCAGCAGTGCTTCTTCTACGCGCAGGCTGAGCAGGGGGTTCTGGAAGCGGAAGAGCGTGCCGACGCTGCCAGGCGCCTGCCGTGCCCCAGCGATGATCGTGCGGCGCAACGCTGGCAGTTGCTCGGAAATGGACTCTGGGCTCAGCAGACGAACCGAGTTGGTTGTGTTGGTTGTGTTGGTTGTTTTGGGTGCCGCGGATGTGCGGACCGCCCATGTGCGCACCGTTGCGCGGTTCCACCAACAGTGCAGCACCCAGGCCCATTGCACGTGCAGCGCGGCATCCTGGAACACTCCAGCCAAGGTGGTGGGGGCCAGGTAATTGTTGTCTGAGGCGCCATCTTCCTCGCTGGGATACGGCTCGGGAATGCCAAGGCTCAGCAGAAAGGCCGCGCGAGCAATGGAAATCAGCCGGACAACATCGCGTTCCTCAACGTCTATCTTCTTGGCGAGCTGAGTGACCGAACGCAAGCCCACGTCCCCGCTTTTCAGCAGCGGGATTGGGTGTTCCCCAAGCGCTTCAAGCACACTTGTGAGCTGGCGTAACACCTCCAGGCTCTGGCCGGTATCCACTCCTACTACGGCATCAGGATTGGTAGCCGGTGGGTGTAGGGGAATCTGTGGCATGCGTCGCCCAGCAAGCAGTGCGCGTACGCGCAGCGGCAGCACAACGGTATTGCTATCCACTCTTTTCAGTAGCCCTGCCGCGATGAGGCGCGGGATAGGCCTTGTGGGGTCTGCGTCGACGGCTGCGTCGCGAGTTGTGCCCACCCCGCCCGAATGATGCAGCGTATCCAAGATGCGCCTGCTCGCCGCATCCAGAGTGTCCAGCGCCGGTGGTAGTGCGTCCGCGGGTTCCAGCAGATCTAGGCCTGAGGGTAATGCCTGGAGTGCCTCCGGGACGGGGTGGAACGCGTTGGCTTCGCCGAAGCACAAACCGTAGTCCAAAAGGGTTTGGATTCTTTTGTGGACTTCGGTGTGGGCTTCGGTGTTGTTGAAGCCGGTTCCGGTGCGCCGCGCCAGTTCTTCCACCACTTTGGGGGCATCCAGAGGTTCGATGTTGCCGCTTGATCGCAGGCTTTCTGCGGCTTGCAGTACAGCCAACCCCAACGCGTCTTGGTGCTGGAGCGCGAGCTGCAGGGAATTACGCAACAACAAACGAGCAGCTAGAGAGCCTAGGGACGGGGGAGTGGGGTGGGTGGTGTCCACTCTATGCTCAAGCAGTGTGCGGAGTTGGTCTTGGCTCAAGTGACTGAGCCAATGGCGAAACTCTGCGGTTGTGTTGGGGGAAGTCATGATGGAAGGCAAGTTTAGTGGCTGTTCGGGTGTTATTTGTACGCCAAATTTGAAACAATGGAGCACATGGCGAACATCAAGAAGAACGGTTATGTAGATCCAGGCTGGCCAAAGCATGTTCCTGGCGACGGCCACGCGGTTACCGAACTCATCTCCAAGGTAGCTGGCGCGAACAGCCCTTATGGTGACATCGAGTTCCCAGTGCCTGCTGAGGAACTGGGTTACGTACACCCATACACCCGTGTGAATAAGTAAGAGGCTTCACCGAGTTCTCCGCGGTGCACGGGTTGTCCCGTAATCTGGAGTGAGAGTTCGGGTTTCCCGTCTGCGGTTCTCGGGGCTTTTCAAGCACACAGGATCACACCTATCAATCCATAAGGCTGATAGGTGTGATTCTGTGTGCTTTTACACTCTTAGGCTCAGGCGAATCCTGAGAGGGCGGCCTGATAAGAGGGGTGGGTGGGGATATATTACGGCTTTGAACAGTGTGATTATTCCTTATAATCTTTTAATTTTCCTGGGGAAAAGTTATTCTTGAAAAGGCGTTTCGGCATTCGTAGCCGAAATTTGTGCTTTGAAAGGACATTCCCTCTTGAAACTCTCTCCGAAGGCGCTGGTGGGATCCATCGCAGCAGCGCTTGTTGCCTTACCGTTGGCGGTGGTGCCCTTAGCGCACGCACAGCCAGTGGGAACGTTCACGGCGGTATCTCTGACCAAAGATCAGGACGGATACCAGCTCAACAACAACCCAGTGGACGCAGAAGCGAACAACAATATCGTGGCGGTTAATGACCTGGTGGGTTTCCGCATTGAAACCAACACCACCACGGACGCGGTGAGCGATGCCGTAATCACGATGCAAAAGCCCGAGTGCTTTACCTGGGATGCCTCGGTGGACACCTCCCTGAACTTCAACCTGGATTCCGGGACCAGCACCGGTGTGCTGAGCAAACCTGATGCGAACACGCTGTCTGTGCAGTGGGGGCAAAAGGCAAGTGGTGTGGTGCGCACTCAGGTGTTCAGGGCACAAGCAACACAATCCTGCCCTGACGGGTTTACGTGGACTCCCAAGATTTCCGTGCAGGACGCCTCTGGTGTGCGGGAATACACCCTTGACCCAGTGACTGTGAAGAGTACCATCAGCTCGGATATTTCGATTTCCGTACGCAAGCTGCCTGTTTTGGAAGCTGCGTACGATTTCTGGGGTTATGGCAAGCACCCCGCATACGTCACGGAATGGACTGTGCGCCTGCAGCCGGAGGCACTCAGCAAAGTTGGCTACGCGGATCCGGCCGGCGACATCATGTTCGATGTTGAATTTTCCGGCTCCCCTGGGGCGCTGAACAGCATTTTTGAGTTCCCTCCGCGGGCAACCTCGGGCTGTTGGTCCATTGTTTCTCCAAGCGCGTACAACAACAACCGGCGCAACCCCAACACAACGCCCCAGAAGACCACAGTGACCATGAAGGCAAATGCGGGCTGTAACCTCATGGGGCAGGCGAACACCATGGTGATCACCAGTGCAACGCCACAGGACCAAATTCCAGAGGGTGAAACCTACACCCTGAGCGCCACCGTGACTCCGCGGGATTGGGTGGACGCACACGGTCGGCCGTTTGGAGAAACCAATCTGAGTAACAACACGGCCAGCGTGAATATGCAACGCCAAAAGCCGGTGTACGGCTACCAGCAAGGAATGGGGAACTTTGCGCCTCTAACCCAAGATGCCACCCTGGAGCAGGCATACCCGAACCGCAATAGCAACGAGCCGATTGTTGCCCGTCAAAATGCTGATGCTTGGGCAAATGTCACCAACGGCAACATCGGTCTAGGCGCTCAGTTCACTGGTGAAGCGATCTACATTTTTGAGGAACCAACTCTCAACAACCTCACTGCCTACCAGTTCTGGGATCCGAAGAAGCAGGTTCTGGATGTTGCAAACCTCAGCGGGGCAGTACTCGGTGAGGTGGCACCAAGTGTTTCCCGCGCAGAAACGGAACCTGCTTTGCGTTCTCGCGCTATGCCTGCGGATAGCTACACCAAGCTGTGCACCACTGCGTTCGATGGAACCAACATTGATACCGCTGAGTCCATGACCTGGACCGACTGTACTTCCCTTGATCCGAACGCGATTAGTGGAATCCGCTTCTTGCGTGAGGGCGCATATTCAGGCGGAAACTTTGGCAGGGATTACCCCAAGACTGACCTGCTGTTTAGCCAAGTGCCATTCAAGGCTGTTGCTGAACCAGGAACGGTTTTGACTACCCAAAGCCGCTGGATGGCACAGGAATGGGAAGGTAAGAACCGCAATCGCGCCTCTAACGTGACGGTGGTGGGAAATGTGGTGCTTTTGGATAAGGCTGTGACCAAAAACCAAACGTCTGTTGAGCCTGAGGGCGACATCAACTATCAGTTGACACCACAGGTGAGCCAAGCTGCAGGCACTTTCTTGCCCAACCCGGTGACCAACCTCAAGCTGGTAGACACCTTGGATGCTGGCATTTTAGGCGTAGACCTTTCGGACTTGGACCCGTTCTGGAACGTGGAAATCCTTCCAGCGGATCTCGGCCCAGACGGCCTGGCATACACCAGTGATGATGTCCGCGGCATCCAGTTGGTGTTCACCCCTTCAGGGGAAATCACTACGGAAACGCCGCTTCCAGTGATTAAGTACAAGGCAACGATGGGCATTGTCCTGCCTCCGCAGGGTGACCCGTACTTTGCCACGGTGAAGGACAGCGCGGTGCTGAGTGCAGATCACACTGCAAAAGAAGCTACCGACGGTACCTCCTTGTCCGCGAGCACACCGGAGGCTTCCTTCTTCCGGAAATACCTCACCTCGGAGCCTGTTATCGAGGTCCGTGATGAACCTGTGTCCTGGCGTGTGCTGTGGGTGAACTACAACAACTACAACTTGGGCCAAGCACAGTTCGTGGACGTGTTCCCGTACAACGGTGATGGACAGACAAACGATGATCGGTACAGCAACTTCGATGGAGTACTGGCCCTTGCCAAGATTCAACTGGGTGGCTCTGCCACAGCAGAAGGCGTGACGGTGGAACTTACCAATGCTGACCCAAAAACGATTGGTGAATCCCCTGCTGAGGGAACGAACTGGACCGAAGTAAATTTGCAGGACAACACAAAGTGGCCCACCAACCCAACGGCAATCCGCCTGACGCTCCCATCAATCCCATCGAGTACCCAAGGTTATGGCTGGATGGACCTGGTGTTTAAGGCTAGTGACCACCAGGCCGGGAATCGTTTTGACAACAATGCCTCTGCCCGCGTGTACGACCCTAAGACTGGCGTCGCTAATGCAATGCCTGCCGAGACCTCCTTGGGCACCCGTGAAGCTGACCATGTAACCGTGGTTGCCAGCTCGATTGGCGGCGTGGCGTGGATCGATACCAACAAGAACGGCACCCGTGATGAGGGCGAGAAATTGCTCAAGGATGTCCCAGTCAAGCTGTTCCAAGGGGAAAACGAAGTTGCAAGTACTAAAACGAAGGACTTTGGAGTCTATCTGTTTGATGTCCTGCACAGCTCGGACCCCGTGAAATTGGTGGACGGCACCGTTGGTGCGCAGGGCGAATATACGGTGCAGTTCGACGTCCGATGGCTCGAGCAACGGGGCTACAAAGTCACGGAGCAGACCGTAGGGACAAACACCACGATTGACTCTGACGCAGAGCAGCAGACAGGAAAGATTGCTGCCCTGAGCCTGGGTGCTGCTACCGACGAACGCAATTTGGACATCGGTGTGGTGCTGGACCCACCGCCTACCACTACTTCGGAGGAGCCAACCGAACCTACGGAACCGACCGGTTCCACTGAACCCACCGAATCCATCGAACCCACGGAACCCACGGAACCCACCGAACCCACCGAACCGACTGCGCCGACTGAGCCGACCGAACCCACCGAGCCGACCGGTTCCACTGAACCAAGCCAAACGAGTACCACGAGCGAGACCAGCGAGCCAGTGCCGCCAACTCCTCCAACTCCGCCAACGAGCGTAACCAGCACGCCATCTGTGCCGCCGCTGCCAGTGGTGCCGGGAGTTCCGGTGGTTCCGGTGCCAGTCCCGATCCCAGGTCCTGCACCGGATTCTGGACAATCCTCGGTTCCAGCGTCTCCGAGCTCCACCGCCAGCGCGCACACCACTACGCCACCGGTATCACCTGCAAAGCGTGTTTTGGCGAACACCGGCGTGAGCCCTGAGTTGCTGTGGCTCGCACTGGTTGCCGGCGCACTCACCATTGTTGGTGCAACGCTGATCCTCCGGCGGGCACATCGATAAAAGAAGCGTGGCATAGCCAGCCTTCGTGCAGAGCCCTCATGGGAATTACCCATGAGGGCTTTGGTATGTCATTGATGTGCGGCCCACAGCAAAATGAACGTGTTCTCCCGCGCTCGAGCCCACTGTCAAAGAGCCCTCAGTTTCAGGACCGCAATTGCCCACCGCGGTGATGATGCGTGGGGTGGTGAGCGGTGGGCGTTGGAAATGCTTTGCTGCGTGTGTTGACCGGCATGAAAAAACCGACCCCACCTATAGGTGAAGTCGGTTTTCGGTTTGCGGTGTGCGTTGTGTTTAGTGGGAAACTGCCTTCTCCACGCCCACGCCGGTGAGGGAGCGAACTTCCATCTCAGCGGCCTTCTTTGGCAGGTTGTCTGGCTTGCCAATGAGGGTGCCGATGATGCCGAGCAGGAAGCCTGCTGGGATTGCCACGATCGCTGGGTTGGTCAGTGGGAACCATGCGAAGTCAGCGTTCGGGAACATTGCGGTTGGAGCGCCAGACACGGCTGGGGAGAACGTGATCAGCACCAGGGAGATGATGAGGCCGCCGTAGATGGAGCACAGTGCGCCGGTGGTGTTGAAGCGCTTCCAGTTCAGGGAGTAGATGATGGTTGGCAGGTTTGCCGCGCCTGCGATACCGAAGGCGAGCGCCACCAGGAACGCAATGTTCTGACCCATCGCGCCGATGCCCAAAACAATCGCCAGGACACCGATGACCACCACGGTGATGCGGGAAACGCGGACCTGCTCTTCTTCGGTGGCTTCGCCGTTGCGGATCACGGAGTTGTAGATGTCGTGAGCCACGGATGCGGAGGCGGTGATAGCCAGGCCAGCCACCACAGCGAGGATGGTTGCAAAGGCGATAGCGGAGATCACAGCCATAAAGATCGGGCCGCCAACTTCAGCGGAGAGCAGGAGCACTGCGGAGTTCACGCCACCCGGAGCTGCCTTGATGGTGTCAGGTCCGACGAGCGCAGCAGCGCCGTAGCCCATCACCACGGTGAGCAGGAAGAAGAGAGCAACGATTGCGATGGTCCAAGTCACGGAACGACGTGCCTCGCGTGCAGTTGGCACCGTGTAGAAGCGCATCAGAACGTGTGGCAGACCTGCGGTACCGAACACGAGGGCCATACCCAGGGAAACGAAGTCGATCTTGGTGAGCGTCGTGGCTCCGTAGCGCATGCCTGGGCCGAGGATCTCCTCGCCCGATGGGTGGTTCGCCACCGCAGCTTCCAGCGTTGCGTTGAAGCCACCCTTGATAGCCCAGAACGTCAGCAGGGCGATGATCAGGGAGCCACCGACCAGCAGCACTGCCTTAATCATCTGAACGTAGGTGGTGCCCTTCATGCCGCCGAGCAGCACGTAAACGATCATCAGCACGCCCACCACGGCAACCACGATGTTCTGTGCAGCCTTGCCCTGAATACCGAGCAGCAGCGCCACTAGGCCACCAGCGCCAGCCATCTGGGCGATGAGGTAGAACAAGGAAATCGTCAACGTGGAAATAGCGGCAGCGGTGCGCACTGGGCGCTGCTGGAGGCGGAAGGAAAGTACGTCGGCCATGGTGAAGCGGCCGGTGTTCCGCAGTGGCTCAGCCACCAGCACGAGTGCAACCAGCAGGGCGATGAGGAAGCCCACGGAGTACAGGAAGCCGTCGTAACCGTAGAGCGCAATCGCGCCGGTCACGCCGAGGAACGCGGCAGCAGAGAGGTAGTCACCCGCAATTGCGAGGCCGTTTTGCCAACCGTTGAAGGAAGCGCCACCGGTGTAGAAGTCGGAGCCCTTCTGCGAGGTCTGGCGGGTTGCGCGCACCACGATGGTGAGCGTACCGATGATGAACAGCAGGAAGATTGCAATGTTCAGGATCGGGTTACCCGTATTCACCTGCTCTTGTGCGAGCACAGAAAAATTAGAGTTCATCAGTGCTGCCCTTTCTTAAGCCGCGGATGGGGAGGTTGGGGAGCCAGGGTGCTCCATCTTGTTGCGGATCGCTTCTGTAGCCGGATCAATCTTGTTGTCTGCAAAGTGGACGTACGCCCAGGTGATCAGACCAGCGGTGGCGAACTGGGCCAGGCCCAGCACCATGCCAACATTGATAGCCCCGTACACGCGGGTCTCCACAAAGTCCGTGGCAAAGGTAGCGACGACGATGTAGAAGAGGTACCACGCCAAGAAGGCGACGGTGACTGGGAAAGCAAAGCGACGGAACGTGCTGCGCAGTTGCCCGAACTCCTGGCTCTCGCTCATCGCGAGGAACTCATCAGGAGTTGGCACATGCTTGGCCACTTGTTGCTCAGACATGAATGCCCTTTCTAGGAATCTTGAACCGGCAGCCCTTGGGAAAGTCCCTTATAGCGTCTTTTTTCCTGTGACGTTTGGGAAACGTTTGGGGATGCGCAGTGCAATGAAGATCACTACTCAAAATGTGATGTGGGTTATTACACACTAGATTGGCGCAAAATACCTAAGGATCCAGCTTGGAGGGGGAAAATAGTTTGCAAAGTGATCTTTGCAAAGCTGCAAACATTGGGTTTTGTGGGATTGGGTGCAAGCGGCGGCAGTGTGGAGGTGTGGTAGGTTTTTGCTGCTCTGGGGCAATTTTTGGTGCGCCTGTTGGTGGGGTGCGGTAGCCGCGAAAAGGATCAATCGCGTGGAGTGGTACCGATCGGGCATGAATCCACAGTGCCCCTTTTTGGGGGAGGAATGGGTTCTGGGGCTCGAGGCGTGGCCCTTGAGAGCCCGTCAAACGCGTCCCAAGCATGCAAAAAGCCGCGAGGCAAAAGCCCCGCGGCTCAACTAATTGCTCCTTCGCCCTGAACGGCTGAAGGGCTGTTAGCTGCTGAAAACGGTGTTGATGAAGCCCTGGTTCGCGGCAAAGAAGGCGTTGATGTTGTTGCGCAGCGAGTGGTAGAGGGCGTCTACCTCTGGTGGGATGCCAATACCCAGGGCTGCGGCGCGCTCCTTCAGGGAGTTGTAGAAGGCGTCGATTGGAAGCTGTGGCTGTGCAACTGGTGCAGCGTAAGCCGCTGCTGGTGCAGGTGCCGGTGCGGGAGCTGCTGCTGGCGCTGCCGCCACGTTGCGTGGGGTAGGGGCGGAGTTCAAGCCCAAACGTGCGGAGCAGGAAGGCCATGCGCCCCAGCCCTGGCCAGCCAGGACCTTTTCTGCAATGGCGATCTGCTGCTCGCGGGTTGCCAGGTTTGCGGTTGGTGCGAACTGCTGGCCACCGTATGCGTTCCAAGTGGAAGGGGAGAACTGCAGGCCGCCGTAGTAACCGTTACCGGTGTTGATTGCCCAGTTGCCGCCGGCCTCGCACTGAGCCAAGCGGTCCCAATCGGAGTCAGGTGCTGCGGAGGCCTGTGGGGCCATGATGGTTGCGGCGGTGCCGATAGCCACGGTGGATACGGCGAACTTGGTAAAGCCGGAAGTGGTCTTACGTGAGTGACGTCCCATGGAAAAAGATCCTCTCGTCATTGCCGCCGAAAATTGCGAACCGTGGTTGGTTCACGCCCCTGTCTGCTTGAATTGTGTAGTTGTTTCCGGCGCCGCGAAGGCGTGGTGTTCCAGAAACTCAAACGGTCAAGTTGTGCAGATGTATGTGCCAGAAGCTTTGAGCCCAGACAGGAGTGTGGCGAAGGCTCGAGCTTATGCAGGCACGCTGCCCAGCAAACAACCGTAGCGGTTTATAACGAATGTGTCACGTTTTTTCTTCGTTTTGGACACATCAGATGTCACACAGGTATCACTGCGGCCCTGTGACCACGCCTTTTGGATGCAGAAAAATTTTCGAAAAGTTTCCAACTCGACTGCTCAGCGCATGCAAACGGCCGGGAATCGCGGTACTTCACAGACACTCCCACGGCGCGGGAATGGAAAACACACGAGAAACGCTTAATATAAAGTGTTTCCCTTATAAGTAGGTCAAGTGCTGACTGAAGCGGATGCCCAAGGTGCCCATAATCAAACGGCACCTGGTCACATTCTTGGTCGCATTCTTGGCGGCATATTCAATGCCGCACTATATAAGGAATCAGAATCTTGGAACCATCCAAACGGCGTCCCTAAAGCGTTCACACAGCGCAGATCAAACCGAGAGGGCGCGCCGCAGAGGGTGGGTGGCCAAACCAGCGAGTGCGAGTGGAAGAAAGGAAGAAGCTGTGCCAATTGGAAAAGTGAAGTGGTACGACGCCGAGCGCGGATTCGGGTTTGTGAGCAATCCAGGCCAAGAAGACGTGTTCGTGGGCAAGTCTGTCCTGCCGCAAGGGGTTGAGGAACTCACCCCTGGTCAGCGGATTGACTTTGACTTCGCCGCCGGGCGCAAAGGCCCGCAGGCGTTGCGGGTGACCGTCCTGGATGAGCCGAGGCGCAAGCCCAGCCACCAGTTCAGCACCGAGCAACTCCACTCGATGATTTCGGACCTCGCCACCGTGCTCGAGCAGCAGGTGCAACCGCAACTACTTAAGGGCAGGTACCCGGACCGCAAGGAAAGCCGGAAGGTCGCAGAAATTCTTCGAGCGGTAGCCCGCGAGCTGGACGTCTAGCAGTAAAGCAGCAAGCCGCAAGCAGCAAGTACAAGAAAAGCCACAGCCCTCATCCGAGGCTGTGGCTTTCGTGTTGCCTTCGCCGCAATACCGCAATACCGCAACTCGGCGACACTGCAACATAGGAGCCATACGGCGCTATTGCGCTGCGATTGACCAGGTCACGCTGTAGGGAGTTTCCTCGCCGGCTTCATTGGTGCCAATTTGCACGCTGGTTACCTCTACAACCACCAGGCGGGGACGGTGACTTCGGTTGCTTGGTTGCTGGTGTAGTAGGCCTCACTGTTTGCCGCGGGGTCGTCGTAGATTTTCAGCAGTGCCCAGTCATGGTCATAGATTTCCTTGGGCAGTGTGAGCGTCATGGTGCCGTCGGCAGGCACTGGGACCACCGGCACTTCATTTTCCGCGCATTCCACCCCGGGCTCGCACACGGAGTAGGGAGTCACCTCTACCTGTTCGGAGCCGTTGGACACGCTGATTGCAACCTCGGCAGGTTGTGGACCGGGACGGTTGTTCCACCAGTTTTGGAACAGCACGCTTGCGGTGATTACCACCACCACCGCGATGACCAGGGCCACGATCTGAATGAGGTTCTTGCGCCTTTGTGCACGACTCGCCATGAGGCCACATCCTACCCTTGCACGCTCACGCTACTCAAAGCTCACCACATACAGGTCCGGCCAACGTTTGCCGGTGAGATAAAAACGGTTCTCCTCGCCGGGGATCGCGGCGATGCCATTGAGTACATGATTGGAGTCCGGGTTGGCGTTGTTGGGCACGGTGGAGGCGTCGATCACGGCGTTCACCTGCCCCGATGTGGCGTCGATGCGCAGAATGTCCGTGCTCAGGAACACGTTTGCATACACCTGCCGCCCTTGCGGCGTGTCCACACACTCCAGCTCATTGAGCTTTGATGCTGGCGCACCCGCCAAGGTCACCGGCATCGTACCCACGGCCGCAAAGGTTGCAGGGTCGTGCAGCGTCAAGGTAGAGGTGCCGTCCGAGCGAAGCAACACGTCATCAAAGGCACACAGCCCCCAGCCTTCACCTTGCACAGGGACGCGCCCCACCTCGGCTAACGTAGTGGCGTCGCGCTTGATGGCCTCCCCGTTGCGCCAGGTGAGTTGCCATACGGTGTCGCCGCTGCGGGCAATGCCCTCACCGAATGCAGTGGGCTCCAACGGGTGAACGTCGGATTGCTGCCCCGTTGCAGGATCCAGCCGGAAGATCCGCGATTCCCCCTCCCAACCCGTGCCCACCAGCAGCGACGTCCCATCGCCCTGTGCATCCACCTCGAGACCCTGAGTGAAGGCAGTGGGGTCGAAGTCCAAGGTTTCATGGATGGTCACGCCCAGGCGCTCAATGTCAGCAGGTGCCGACGCCGCCAGCGAAGCATCCCCCTGCGCGCCAGCCGCGGGCTCCGGCTCCACGGTGGGGGAGGGACTGGAGCAAGATACAAGGAGGGCGGAGGTCAGCAGCAGGGAAGCGGTACGGGTAGCTGGTTGGGGAGTTGGCAGCGCGTTCATGCTTGGCATTCTGGCATAATATCTGGGGTGAGTTCAGGCCCTAATAATCCACCCGCGAGCAATCCACCCGCGAAGAGCGACGCCGAAACACCCCCGAAGGCTCGCTCGCGCCGGAGGAAGCGCGGCGCCTGGAAGCGTCGGGAAGCGGCCAAGCAGCGCCCTAACCCGGCGGCATCCCTGCTCACCTCAAAACGTGCAATTCACACAGCCCGCACCGCACTGGAAGCCTTGGGGGAGGGAGAGGTCGGGGCGCACATCGGCCTTGGACACATGGCCAAAAACACGGTGACGCACTGCTTCGAAGCCAGCGTGGATGGGTACGTGGGTTGGCAGTGGCACGCCGTGCTGGCCTGCGCGCCGGGGTCCACGGAAATCACCGTGTCCGAGGTGGCGCTCATGCCTGGCGGCCAAGCGCTGCAGGCCCCTGAGTGGGTGCCTTACTACCAGCGCATTCGTCCCGGTGACCTGGGTCCCGGCGACCACCTGCCACCCGCTTCTGACGACGTCCGCCTGGACGGCGAAACCCTCAGTGAAGAAGGCGCAAGGCAGGCCGCCCAGCGCTGGAGTAGCGGGGACTTGGGGCCGCATTCGGAATACGCCCAAGCAGCGGAGCAGCCCTGCGCAAGCTGCGCTTTTTACGTAGCCCTGGCCAAGCCCTTGGACGATTTCGGCGCCTGCACCAATGAATATGCCTTCGATGCGCAGGTGGTTGCGGCAGATTTTGGCTGCGGCGCGCACTCCCAAACCAAGCCCGCTGAGCTACTGGGAGCGCCTGAGCAGCAGCCCTTTGATGATGAAGCTCCAGTAGATTTTGTGCTGTAGCGGTGCTGGAACGGTGCTGCAGTGGTGTGGCAGTGGTGTGGCAGTGGGATTCGCCCGTTTGGTGCCGCAATGTGATTTTGTGCATGGGTGCCCGTAGCGTTTGAGGATTACGCGCCAAAGGTGGAAATATCTATCGCTGTGCACGGTATCTCACGCCGTGCAGGCTGAAAGTCCCTATTTCACTTTTTGGAGCGCGCATGCCTTCACAGGCTCACACACAGTCCAAGGTTGCTTCGCAGTCTTTCTTGGACCGTTATTTCCGTATTTCTGAGCGAGGATCCACTGTGGGCACGGAGATGCGTGCCGGCGTGGTGACCTTCTTCGCCATGGCCTACATCATCATCTTGAACCCGCTGATCATCGGCACGGTTGAAGACATCAACGGCAAAACCCTAGGCATCCCACAGGTGGCGGCCGCAACCGCCTTGGCCGCTGGCGTGATGACCATCGCCTTCGGTGTGATCGCCAAGTACCCCTTTGGCATTGCAACCGGTCTGGGCATCAACACCCTGGTTGCGGTGACCATGGTGAGCACTGAGGGTCTGACCTGGGAAGAGGCCATGGGCCTTGTGGTCCTTGACGGCATCATCATCGTCCTTTTGGCCGTCTCCGGCTTCCGTACCCTAGTGTTCCGCGCAATTCCGCCGGCAATGGTTTCCGCGATGAGCGTGGGCATCGGCATGTTCATCGCCTTGATCGGCCTGGTGGACGCCGGCTTTGTCCGCCGTATCCCAGACGCTGCGATGACCACGGTCCCGGTGGGATTGGGCAACGGGGGCTCGATTTCCTCCTGGCCAACCTTCGTGTTCGTCCTCGGCCTGCTTATCTGTGGCTTCATGGTGGTGCGCAACGTGCGCGGTGGCCTGTTCTTAGGCATTGTCTTGACCACCGTCATCGCCATGATTGTGGAGGCACTGACCGGTGCGGGCTCGTCGGCAGACAATCCCGCCGGCGGCTGGAGCCTTGCCGTGCCCACCCTTCCTGAGAGCTTCGGCGGTATGCCAGACCTCTCCATCGTGGGCGACATCTCCCTGTTCGGCTCCTTCGCCCGCGTAGGCGCGCTCGCGGCCACCCTGTTGCTGTTCACCCTGGTCCTGGCTAACTTCTTCGACGCCATGGGCACCATGACCGCCCTGGGTAAGCAGGCCGCGCTGGTGGACGAGCAAGGCGTGCTGCCAGACCTTAAGAAGGCACTGGTTGTAGAAGGCTTCGGTGCGATCGTTGGCGGCGGCGCTTCGGCTTCCTCCAACACTGTCTACATTGACTCCGCGGCAGGCATTGCCGACGGCGCACGCACAGGCCTGGCCAACGTAGTTACTGGCGTTCTGTTCTTGGCCGCAATGTTCCTCACTCCGCTGTACTCCGTGGTGCCAATTGAGGCCGCAGCACCTGTCCTCGTGGTAGTGGGTGCCCTGATGATCGGGCAGATCCGGGAAATCGACTTCTCCAAGTTCGAAATCGCCCTCCCAGCTTTCCTGACCATCGTGATCATGCCGTTTACTTACTCCATCGCCAACGGTGTGGGCGTGGGCTTCATCGCCTTCACCCTGCTCGCGGTGTTCGCTGGTAAGGCAAAGCAGATTCACTGGATTATGTGGCTGGTATCCGCGCTGTTCGTGGTGTACTTCGCTGCAGAGCCAATCCTGAACGCTGTTGGCTAAGGTGACTGGCTCGCGCTCTTCAGGGCGCGTGTACTTGCGGTAATTACGAAAACTGCTCCCCACGGTCTGGAACCTGATTACTCAGTTCCAGACCGTGGGGAGCAGTTTTTGTTGCTGGTGTGGGGTGCGGTTAATGGGGTGCGGTTAATGGGGTGCGGTTGGTGGGGTGGGGGCGATGCGCGTGAACAAATGCAGCCCTTCCGTACAACGCGCCCTCTCAGAAAATCTCTTAGCTAGTGCGCTTGTGGCTGAGCCCCCTGCTCGATGTGCTCGCCGGCAGCCTTCACCGGCTTGACTAGCGCAACAAGGACGGTGGCTGCAACGCAAATGCCGGTGGCGGTCCACAGTGCGGCACTCGTACCATCGCTGGTGGCCACGGCAAGCTGTGCTTCGCTGGCGCCGGATGCTTTGCTCAGGAAGTTCTGCAACACTGCCACGAGCACGGCGATGCCGGCCGCACCGCCAAGTTGCTGCAGGGTGCTGAAGGTTGCCGAGCCGTGGCTGGAGAGTTCCCGCGGGAGCACGGACAACGCGCCGGTCATCATGGGGGTGAACACCAGCGCCGCACCCAATGCGAGCACACCAAACAGTGCACCGAACACCACTGCTGGTTGGGCGAGGTCGGCGTGGGATGCCCAGGCCATTCCCCCGGCGGCGGCGGTGGCCAACGCGCCACCGGGCAGCGCCAGTGGGCGCACACCGTGGCGGTCAAACAAGCGGCCCACAAATGGGGAGGAGACTGCCTGGACCACGCCAGCCGGCATGGCAACCAGGCCGGCGGTCAGCGAGCTCAGTCCAAGAGAGTTCTGCAGGTAGATGGGCAGTACCGTGACGATGCCCAGGAACGCGCCGAACAGCAGCATGAGCACGGCAACGCTCAACGCAAAGTTGGGTTGGGTAAACACGCGGACGTCGAGCAGCGCCTGGTTGTGCTTGACCAGGGCGAGCTGACGCAGAGTGAAAAGCACTAGGGCAACTACGCCAATGCCACCGGCAAGGAGGGCCAGCCCGCCGTGGCCGGTCACGATTGCGTCGATGGAGCTCAGTGCGTACACCACGCCACCAAAACCCAATGCAGCCAGGGGGATGGAGAGGATGTCCAGGCGCTTGGTGCTGCCCAGACCCACGTTCACCATGTACTTTGCGCCCACCAATACCATGACGATGCTGATCGGCAGCATGGACCAGAAGATGGTGTGCCAGGTGGACACGTTGAGGATTGCACCGCTGATGGTTGGGCCCATTGCTGGGGCTAGGGCAATCACCACCGGGATCAAGCCCATCACTGACCCCAGTTTCTGCGGTGGCACTACGAGCATCACGGTTGTCATGAGCAGCGGCATCACCAACGCGGTGCCCGCTGCCTGGAGCACGCGGCCCAGCAGGAGCACGGCGAAGCTCGGGGCGATAGCCGCAACGAGTGTTCCTGCAATGAAGAGAGCAAACGCCGCAAAGAAGATCGCGCGGGTGGAGAAGCGCTCAATGAGGTAGCCGGTAGTGGGGATCACCACCGCAAGCACCAGAATGAATCCGGTGGTGAGCCACTGTGCGGTGGCGGCGGTGACGTTGAAGTCATCCATGATGAACGGCAGCGCGATACTCAACGTCGTCTCGTTGAGCAGCATCACTGTTGCTGCCAAAACAAGCAATACGAGCACGATCTTGCTCTCGCGCGTAAATTCCTGCGCAGGGGTATGCATGCGGGGTCTATCTCACTTTCTCAAGGAAACCTTCTTCACAGCTTTGGTGCCAACTACTCACCGCCCCGAAAACTGAGGCGCCGGCTATCTTGTAGATACGTCAATAAACTGTGAAGGTCAGAAGATACAGATTAGGCTATGCACTCATGATCTCCCACATCGAGCAGGCCGACGCCCCAGAACTTGCGGATTTCCGTGACCTCAAACACTCTGACACCCGCCCGGACCTGCCGGGCGGCAAGGGCCTTATCATCGCGGAGGGCCCGCTGGTGGTGCGGCGCCTGCTGGAGTCGCGGTGCCAGGTGCGCTCGGTGGTGGGTTTCCCCCAGAAACTGGAAAGTTTCTTAGCGCAACCTGGGGTTCCCGAGCTGTTGGAGGGCGTTGCGGTGCACACGGTGGATCGCCCGACTCTTGCGGAGGCAGCGGGTTACGACATGCACCGGGGCCTCCTGGCCTCCGCGAACCGCCCGGAACCAATGAGTGTGGCGCAGGCAATTGAGTCCGCCCGCACCGTGGCCATTCTGGAAGGAGTGGGGGACCATGAAAACATCGGCTCGATGTTCCGCAACGCCGCGGGCATGGGAGTGGACGCCATCCTCTTCGGCAACGGCTGCGCAGACCCGCTGTATCGGCGAGTGGTGCGGGTGTCCATGGGGCATGTGTTGCGCACGCCTTTTGCCCATTTTGGTGGCAAGCGCACCACTTGGCAGCGCGAGCTCGCCCAGCTCCAGGAGGCGGGTTTTCACCTGGTCTCCCTCACCCCGAACCCAGAAGTGCCACTGCTCAAAGACGCTTTGGTGGACGCCGAGGGGCGAGCGTATGAAAAGGTTGCGCTGCTTATCGGCGCGGAGGGCCCGGGGCTGACGGAGCATGCTATGCGGGCCACGGACATCCGCGCGCAGATTCCCATGGCGCCCGGCACGGATTCCCTCAACCTGGCTACCGCCGCTGCGATCGCTTTCTACGAGCGCAACCGCAGTCTCTAGTCTTTCTTACGGAACTTTCCGAGGATTCGTGCCGCCCTGCCCGCGTTCCGACGCAGCGCAGCGCCCCACCAAGCAGCGCCGCCTCGCGCGGAGCTGGCTGTGCGTCGAAACGCCCTGCCTGCGCGTTCGGCGTAGATCTTGAGTTCTTCGCTCAGGGGCTCTACTTCCACTTCGGCGAGTTCGTAGTCGTCGTAGTCGCGGAAGCCCAATTTTGCGCTCGCGGCGGCGCTGGCTTCCTGGATGCGGCGGGAGGGTTGATCCGGGCGGGCCTGGGGGTGCTTGGCAAGTTTGGGCTCAGGGCGGCCATCGGTGGCAAAGGCGGCTACCTGTACGTCGGTAGTCTCCGGGTCGAATCCCAGCCAGGCGCGCTGGGCCTCAACCATGAGGTCGAGTGGCCAAAATGGCAGGTCAATGCCCCCGGAGGGCTCGGCGCGCTCGCCTTTCCAGTACGGTGCCTCGAAAGGCTCGGGCAAGCCCTTGTCCTCGTACACGCGGCCGCGCTTGGCGCTGAACGAGCGGCGCAGGGTGTTGCCGTTGAAGTGGGCAAAACCACCCAGGCCAACGTCACGGTTTTCAGTGAACACGTACACGTCTGCCGCTGGTACCAAGGTGCGCAGCTTGGGGTCGATGGTGCTTGGTGTGGTGATGTCTTCCAGCGCAGTCTGCACAACAACCAGCCCGGGCATGCCGGAAATGTAGAACTCCTTGGCGGACACTTTCGCGGAGCGGTTCAGGGCGAACTGCCCAATCGGTGTGATGGGCAGGCGGGGATCCATTTGCGCCAACAGCTTGCGCCCGAACCCGCGGTCCGCCTTGGGGTGGGTGCGTACCACCGCTTCGGGATTGGCGGTGGTGACAAACCAGATGGTCACCACGCCGTCGTGGCGCGGTGCGGCGAAAGGGTCCAAAGGGATGCCGTTGTCCACCGATGCCTCCTATGCCTTGCTCTTGCAGGAAGTTAGTTCTTGGGGCGCTTCGTGTTGGCGCGGACCCCCAGCAGCACGTCCTCCCAATGAGGGGTGACGGCGCGGCGACGTCGTTTCGACGCCCCCCGCTCCTGCTCAGATTGCGGCTGCGCAACCTCCTGGACCAAGAAGTCCTCGCCCGCAATTTCTTGGGAGTCCGAATCGTGAGCTTCGCCCTTGGCTTCAGTTCCAGCGGGCTCAGCTTTTCCGGCAGGCCCAGCAGGACCAGCAGACTCGGCGGGCTCGGCGTTCGCTGAGGTAGGCAGGGAGGTGGTGCTTTGATCGGAGATCACCATGAGGTCGTCGCGGGTGCGCTCCATGTCTGACTCCGCGGTGCCGAAATCCAATGTGCCGGCATCGCCCTGCGGGTCAATGAGTGGATGCACCGCGAGCTTGCGGACGGGGCGCGCGAAATCTGGGTCAATCAGATCAGCGGCAATTCCGTTGCGGGCCACCGCCGTTGCCTGGTTCGCGCCGCTGCGGTGATAGGACCACTCCGCGGTGTTCTCACTGAGCCCTGCGCGCCAGGAAACACGCACCACCCACTGGCCCGAAGGGTCGCGGTAGGCATCCCACTCGGTGCTGGTCAAATCAATCCCGCGCGCGGCAAAAGCCGTGGCCAGGACCTCCCAGAGGGTCAGTGGGGCGGGGCCGTCTTCACGCACCGGCTTTGCCTGCTTGGCCATCTCCGCCAAGCGCGAACGTTCCAAAAGCACCGGGTGGGCGTAGGGCTCAATGCGTGCCTCAGTCACCCCATTTTCCTCGGCGAGCTCCGCAACCGACGCACCACCGCGAATTCGCTCCTGAATCTCTCGTGGGCGCATTGCCAGCGGCGCACTCAACCGCGGATCCATCTCCTTCGCTGGGGTGGGTTCGGCGGCGCGTGGCTTGGTCTGAGGCTGATCAGCGGAAGTCTCCGCAGCAGGGGAGCTGTTCAGGCTCACGACGTCACCCTGTGGCTCAGTGGCGTTATCGGGATCCGTGGCCGTGGTGGTGGCGTCGGAAGGCTTGTTGCCTGCCTGTTCTGTCTCTTTAGCTTCGGGCTGCTCGCCGTGGAGCAAGATGTGGCGCAACGTGTCATCTACAGCGAGGAAGAACTGCTCTTCAGTGCCTGCAGTGCCTGCAGCGTCTTCGGGAGCTCCGTTGGCCCCATCAGCCCCCGCTCTCGCTTCGCTGGCGGAATTGGAAGTGACCGTGCGAAACACCAGCGACGCCCGGTTGGACTCCTCTGGAATCAGCATCAACTCACGCATTCTGCGGCTACTCCTTTGATAGGGGTTGGGGCAAGGTTGTGGGGAACCGATGGCGGGCTTTGTGGTGTGCTCCGCGTTTTCGTGGTGTTTCCTTACGAAGCGCACACGAGTTCCTCACAAATTTTGAACTTCCCCCACTGTAG
The DNA here is from genome assembly GCF_024580965.1 of Corynebacterium kozikiae. Lineage (NCBI taxonomy): Bacteria > Bacillati > Actinomycetota > Actinomycetes > Mycobacteriales > Corynebacteriaceae > Corynebacterium > Corynebacterium kozikiae. The sequence goes on along the minus strand of NZ_JANIKJ010000017.1, from coordinate 17,344 downwards.
CGAATATTGGTGGTGAAACAGCGCAGCCAACGCAGCAAATGCTGTGGAGAAGTGGCCTTTTGCCAGGTTTTCCGGGCCACGCCCCGCCCAGTTGTGGCCTGTGTTTCTGCTGTGGCTTAAGGGGCTGTGGAGGAGCGGGTGGAGTGGGTGGGGGTTCGCGTTGGAGTTATTGGGCCGCATGCAAAACACCCGCCTCTGGGTGCGAAGTGCAATACAGGGGGCGGGTGCTGTTTGGTATGCCCGATAGGACTTACTTGGTGACGTAGCCGCCGTCGAGCAAGTAATCAATTGCCTTGGTGAGGGTGGCAACATCGGTGGAATCGATGGCTGGGAACATGCCGATGCGCAGTTGGTTGCGGCCCAGCTTGCGGTATGGCTCCACGTCCAGGATGCCGTTGGCTCGCAGGGCCTTGGCCAGCGCGGCTGCGTCCACGGAATCCTCGAAGTCGATCGTGCCCACAACCAGGGAGCGCTTTGCTGGGTCAGCCACGAAAGGCGTTGCCTCTGCGCGAGCTTCTGCCCAGTTGTAGAGCACCTCGGCGTTGGCGGTGGAGCGCTCCACCATGCCCTTCAGTCCGCCGTTGGCGTTCATCCACTGCACCTGGTTTTCCAGCATGATCAGGGTGCCCACAGCAGGAGTGTTGTAGGTCTGGTTCTTCCGGGAGTTATCTACGGCAGTCTTGAGATCCAGGAAGGCTGGGATGAAGCGATCGCTCGCGGCAATCTTCTCAATACGCTCGATCGCGGCGGGGCTCATGGCCGCGAGCCATAGGCCGCCGTCGGAGGCAAAGCACTTCTGTGGGGAGAAGTAGTAGACGTCAGCCTGGTCCATTTCCACAGGCAGGCCGCCTGCGCCGGAGGTGGCGTCAATCACCACGAGCGAGCCTTCCGAACCGGCAGGGCGAACCACTGGCACCATCGCGCCGGTAGAAGTCTCGTTGTGTGCCCAAGCGATCACGTCTACGTCGTCGATCGCGGTGGGTTCCGGGGCGTCACCGGCAGCGGCCTCAATCACCACTGGTTCATCCAGCCACGGCGCCTGCTTGGAGGCCTTTGCAAACTTAGAGGAAAACTCGCCGAAGGAAAGGTGCCCAGAGCGCTGCTCAATCAGCCCGAAGGTTGCTGCATCCCAAAACGCCGTTGCGCCACCGAGGGAAAGCACAATCTCGTAGCCTTCAGGCAGGTTGAACAGTTCGCTGAGGCCTTCGCGGATTGAGCCAACCACATTCTTTACGGCTGGCTGGCGGTGGGAGGTGCCCAGCAGGTTCAGCGCGCCGTCCGCAACAGCTTGCGCCTGCTCAGGGCGGACCTTGGAGGGGCCACAGCCGAACCGAGGATCAACTGGGATGAGGTTGGAAGGAAGCGTAGGGAAATCGCTCATGAAACACACTTTCTGTGCTGCTGATGGGAAACCAAAAGGTCAAAAAGGAATCTTAGCGTCACAGGGCCCGCCAGGCGAGCATGGGGAGCTTGCCGACGCGCGCCAAAGGGGCGGGAGTTGGGGGAGTCTTGGCGGCGTCGGGAAGCCTGAACTTGGCAAGCGAAACTTCGCAGCGCCATGCCTGATCGCCCAAATGGGGGTGCCTGCGGTGCTGGAACGGGGGAAAACGCCAAGCATAATCGGGGGTAATTTCTGTAGTGTCATGTGAGTCACAGACTTTGCTACACTGTGCACCATCCCACGCTGCGTGGGCACGAATAGGTCAAGAAAACGGCAGCACAGCGCCCCGCACTTGAATTGCGGTGGGGTTGTGGCGGGCGGCGTAGGTGGCGCCCGCTGGCCGAGCGAGGGCGGTGTACACCCCAAAAGGGACCGCCCTGTGCGAAGCAGTTGGCCTAAAATCTTGTACGAAATACTTGGGTGCGCTCCTTTTCTGCGGGTGGTAACTTCACGCCGCAATAGGGCGCACCGTACAAAAGAACTGAAAGGTAACGCTGTGGCTTCAGAGAACAAGGACAAGGCCGTTCTTCACTACTCCGGTGGTGAATATGAGATGGACATCATCAAGGCCACCGAAGGTAATGACGGCATCGTGCTGGACAAGCTGCTCTCTGAGACTGGCTTGGTTACCTTTGACCCCGGCTACGTGAGCACCGGCTCCACCGAATCCAAGATCACCTACATCGACGGCGACGAGGGTATCTTGCGCCACCGTGGTTACGACATCGCTGATCTGGCAGAAAATGCCACTTTCAACGAGGTTTCCTACCTGCTGATCAAGGGCAAGTTGCCAAACCAGGAAGAGCTGGAGAAGTTTAACGACGAAATCCGCCACCACACCCTCCTGGACGAGGACTTTAAGGCGCAGTTCAGCATCTTCCCGCGCAATGCCCACCCAATGAGCGTGCTCGCCTCCTCCGTGAACATCCTCTCCACCTACTACCAGGATCAGCTCGATCCTCTGGATGAGGAGCAACTGGACAAGGCCACCGTGCGCCTTCTGGCCAAGGTGCCAATGCTTGCCGCATACGCATACCGCGCTTCCAAGGGTGCGCCATACATGTACCCGGATAACAACCTGAATGCACGCGAGAACTTCCTGCGCATGATGTTCGGCTACCCAACCGAGGAATATCAGGTGGACCCTGTGGTCTCCAAGGCTCTGGACAAGCTGCTCATCCTCCACGCAGACCACGAGCAGAACTGCTCCACCTCTACCGTGCGCATGATCGGCTCCGCTCAGGCAAACATGTTCGTTGCGATCGCCGGCGGCATCAACGCACTCTCCGGTCCGCTGCACGGCGGCGCAAACCAGGCAGTGCTTGAGATGCTTGAGGAGATCGACGCCAACGGCGGCGACGCTACCGACTTCATGAACCGCGTGAAGAACAAGGAAAAGGGCGTTCGCCTCATGGGCTTCGGCCACCGCGTGTACAAGAACTACGACCCACGCGCGGCCATCGTGAAGGAGACCGCACACGAGATCCTGGAGCACCTGGGCGGCGACCCACTGCTCGACCTCGCCATGAAGCTCGAGGAGATCGCGCTGAACGACGACTACTTCGTCCAGCGCAAGCTCTACCCGAACGTGGACTTCTACACCGGCCTGATCTACCGTGCGATGGGCTTCCCAACCGACTTCTTCACCGTGCTGTTTGCCATCGGCCGCCTTCCAGGCTGGATCGCACAGTACCGTGAGCAGCTCGCCACCACCACCAAGATCAACCGTCCACGCCAGGTTTACACCGGCGAGACCTTGCGCAAGGTAACCCCACGTAGCGAGCGCTAACACAGCCAGCAATGCAGCCGAGTACAGGTGTGAGCACTAAGATGGAACACCGTACTCGGCTTCTTGCATGAACGCCCCTCATTTCGGGCCATGCCCCGCAGTATTTACAATAAGTAGGTGCAGCACGTGGCCGCGCCTGCGGATTGCTCACCGGCAATCGGCCGCACCGGCCACCGCACGCTCACCCGCAACACCCTGTTGCACAGTGAGCGGACCGAACTTCCACGAAGAAGGAGCAAAACCTCCCATGGAAAAACCACAAATTGAAATCCCACAGGGCCCGGCACCTGAAGACATCCTCATCCACGACATCGTGGTTGGCGATGGCCCAGAGGCCCAGCCAGGTGGACAGGTTGAGGTTCACTACGTAGGTGTTGACTTTGAAACTGGCCAGGAATTTGATTCTTCCTGGGACCGCGGCCAGAGCATCCAGTTCCCGCTGGCAGGCCTCATCGCTGGCTGGCAAGAAGGCATCCCAGGCATGAAGGTTGGCGGCCGCCGCCAGCTTGTCATCCCACCAGAGGCCGCTTACGGCCCAGCCGGCGGCGGTCACCCACTCGCCGGCCGCACCCTGGTGTTCGTCATTGACCTGCTGGGTGTGGAGTAACGCCTTCACCTAAGGTGCTGTGACCTCTTACTGCTCCCCGCGAGGTTGGACTGATGAATCAGATCCTGGCTCGCGGGGAGCAGTTTTTGCTCTTTGGGGGGAGTAGAGGTGGGAGTGTTGGCCGCTGCGCCCTGACCTGGGGTGACGCTTTCGCAGCGGAAGGCCAAAAGTGCCTTTGTGCAGGTTTCACCCCGGAAATGCGTGGGGTAGGCCTGACGGGGACGTCGGAATTGCTCGGGAGCAGCGTTGCCTTTCGGGGCGCTGCCTCCTCAGACCCAGCTTAAGCGACCTCCCAGAAACCCCACTATCCTCAGCGTTCGATGGCGCTGGCCAGATCCTCGTAATGGCGCATCCGCTGCTCGCGTCCAACGCGCAACGGGGCGTTCTCCAGTTCCCAAAGCGCGTGGGCAATGTGTGCGAGTACGGTATCCGCGAAGCGTTGCTCGTAGGCAACACCAGCGACGCTGCCATCGCAATCACGCGGTGGCTCGGGGATAATCGCGTCCACGATCCCAGCTTCTTGCAAAGCCTTGGCAGATACCTTTTGTTCCTCCATCATTTCCGGTGCGTGAGAGGTGTCGTGGAACATGATGGCCGAGGCGCCTTCAGGTGGCAGGGGGCTCAGCCAGGCGTTGCTGGTTGCCAGTACCTTGTCCGCGGGCAACATGGCCAGCGCGCCGCCGCCGCAGCCTTCACCCAAGAGCACGGATACGGTAGGTACATCCACGCTCACGAGTTCCTGCAGGGTGCGCGCGATCGAACCGGCAAGTCCTTGTTGCTCCGCGTGGGCGGAGAGCTCCGCCCCAGGGGTATCGATGATGGAAACCAGTGGCAGGCTCAGCTCGTGTGCCAGTTGGATTCCGCGGCGTGCAAAACGCAGCGCTTCTGGCCCGAGGAAGCTTTCCCCATGCGGGGGCTGCTGGTGGCGATCCTGCGCGATGAGCACCACGGGCCGCCCCGCGATCCGGGCGATGGCTACGGTGACCGCGGCGGAGGTGCGCCCGTCGCCAGTGCCGCTTAACGCGATGAGCTGCTGCTCGATCCTTTGCACCAAATCGCGCGTGCCGGGGCGGTCTTCGCGGCGGGTTTCCGTGATTGCCTCCCAGGCGGAGCTTGGCTCCACCGCGTTGCTCATCTGCGGCAGCTCAGGCTCGATGAATTCTTTGGGGCTGAGTACCACGTCCACGATCTTGGTCACGGCTGCGCGGAGCTGCTTGGGGGAAATGACGCCGTCGATGACACCACATTCCGCGAGGTGTTCGCCGGATTGCACGCCTTCGGGGATTGGTGTGCCCGTGGTGAGCTCCACAACGCGCGGACCGAGGAACCCCAGCAGCGCGCCGGGCTCGGCGTAGGTGAAGTGGCCGGCGGAACCCCAGGAAGCCATCACGCCGCCGGTGGTGGGGTTGCGCAGGTACACCAGGAACGGGAGGTTGGCGTCCTTATGGCGGTACACGGCAGTGGTGATGGACACCATGAGTGCAAAAGCGGGGGTACCTTCCTGCATTCTGGTGCCGCCGGAGGAAGGGGAGATGAGCAGGGGGAGTTGTTCGGCGGTGGCGCGGTGGATCGCGGCGATGATGCGCCTTGCCGTCGCGGCACCAATGGAGCCGCCCAGGAATCCGAATTCGCTGAGCACAAAGGCCACGCGGTGCCCGGTGACGGTGCCTTCGCCGGTGATAACGGCCTCGTCAACACCGGTTTTTTCGCGCGCCTTGGCCAGGGAGGCGCGGTAGGACTCACTGATGGTGCCGTATTCGGGGGCTTCGTCCCAGCTCACAAATGTGCCGGGGTCTAGTACTTTCTCAATGAGCTCGTGGGCACTGGTGTGAGTCTTCTGTTGGGTCATGTGTGCAACCTTAATTCACCTATTTGGAACCCACCCCAAGTTTTTGGGGTGGAATTGGTGCGCGTTCCCCCATTGGGGTGTTCAATAGGGGGTATGACTCAACCAACCCACCTAGCCCCAACGATCACATTGAACGACGGCCAAGCGATGCCCATCCTGGGCTTTGGCACTTGGAAGCTCCAGGGAGATGAGGCCTACCGCGCAGTGCGAAGCGCCATTGAAGTGGGCTACCGCCACATCGATACCGCCGCGATTTACGGCAATGAAGTAGAGGTGGGCCGGGCGATCAACGACGCCGTCGCAGCAGGCGACGTCACCCGCCAAGAACTCTTTGTGAACTCTAAAGTATGGAATGACATGCAGGGTGCACAGCAGGTGCAAAAGGCATTCCAGGACTCTTTGCGTGCGCTAGACCAAGAGTTTCTGGATTGCTACATGGTGCACTGGCCTTGGCCGCAGCGGGGCCTGTACCGGGAGTCCTATGCCGCCCTGGCCAACGTGCAGGGCTTTGGCCAGGTGCGCAGCATCGCGGTAGCCAACTTCAACGAGGTGCAGTTGAAGGAAATCATCGCGGAAACCGGCATCACCCCGGTGCTCAACCAGGTGGAGCTGCACCCGGGCTTCTCCCAGCAGGAGCTCCATGCCTTCCACGAGCAGGCGGGTGTGGTCACCGAGGCGTGGTCCCCACTGGGCCGCGGCGATGCCCTGAACTATCAGGCGCTTCAGGCGCCGGCGCAAAAGTACGGAAAAACCGCAGCCCAGGTGGCGCTGCGATGGATGGTGCAGCAGGGCATGTCCACGGTGCCGAAGAGCGCGAACCCAACCCGCCAGGCTGAAAACCTCAACATCTTTGACTTTGAGCTCACCGCCGAGGAAATCACAGCCATCACCGCCCTGGACAGCGCGCCGGGTGCAGGGCGCATGTATGCAGATCCAGCAACATTCCCAGGTGAACTGGAGGCCTAACATGAGCGAGCAAGCAATCAACGTAGAGCAACATGGTGCAGTGCTGGTGCTCACCTTGGCGCAGCCAGAAAAGCGCAACGCACTCTCCGCGGCGATGTGCCAGGAAATTGGCAGGGTGATCACGGAGGCAGCAAGCGGTGCCGACGCAGCCAGGGCCGTACTTATCAAGGCCGAAGGGCCGGCGTTCTGCGCAGGTGCGGACCTCGGTGGTGGGGTGTACGGGGATGATTTCCACACTTCTTTGCACGCCATGCTCCACGCTATCTTGGATTCGCCTTTGCCGGTGATCGCCAGCGTGCAAGGCCCCGCAGTGGGTGCCGGCACGCAATTGTCCTTGGCCTGCGATCTCCGCGTGGTGGGGGAGCGCGCCTGGTTTGGCGTACCCGCTGCGCAGCTTGGCTTTGCACTCGATGCGTGGACGCTCAATCGCTCCAAAGACCTGCTCGGTGGGGCAGTAGCGCGCAATGTTCTGCTTGGAATGCAAAGGGTTTCTGCCGATCAGGCGCTTGCATTGGGTTTTGCTGCTACCGCAGGTGATGACGCCGCTGCACTTGAATACGCCCAGCAAGTGGCAGCTCAAGCCCCGCTGGCCCTCAAGCAGCTCAAGAGTGTGCTCAACGCTCATGACGGCTCTTACCAATTGGATGAGAAAGGCCAGGCACTTTACGCCCAATGCTGGGCCAGTGAGGATGCCAAGGAAGCGCGCCAGGCCCGCGCAGAGAAACGCCAGCCAGTGTTTCAGGGCAAATAGGCAAGGCCGTGCGGCCTGGGCGCTGTGAGCTCAACGGCCTGATTCCGGAGGTAGTTCGGAGTCAGGCTCCTTTTATGTGGGGCGTTGGAACGAAGCCCTTTTTTGAGCACGTGATTCAAGCGTTCCCTATACATCCTTATATATAGGAATGATTCCACTTTGGCTCTTTACGCCTCCTGGGGGCAGATTGCAAGGTTTGTGAAGGCTTGAAAAGTTGTGGATCTACCATTTGCAATCTTTGCAAGTCGGTGAAGTTGGGTTCCGTTGGGGGTGGAAATAATTGATTATTTGGCCAGTTCACCGTTATACGGGGGTGATTTGTGTTCACCTGGTGTTCGTTTTGGGGGAAATTCACTTTTTTCAATTTTGTGAGGCGGGTAACTTCTCATGGCAGTAACTACGGCACGTGCCTTACAGGAACACCCAGCTCCCCTCAATGCGAGAGGGCACGAGCCACATAGATTACTCACCAGTTTTCGTTCATCCCTTTCCATCGTGGCGAACATCTTTTTCAAGGAGGGCACTCATATGAATGCACCAGCCACTCCGCGCGAACGCCGCCAACCTACGGCGCAAGAGTTCCGCGAGATGCAAACTTCTCCTCAGTTCGTAGAGCTGAAGAAGACCTACCGCAACTTCACCTTCCCAATGAGTATCGCGTTCTTTGTGTGGTACTTGGTCTACGTGTTTACGGCTACCTACGCCCCAGACTTCATGGCTCAGCCAGTATTCGGCTCCGTGAACGTGGGCGTAGTCTTCGGTTTGGCTCAGTTCATCACCACCTTCGTGATCACTTGGATTTACATCAAGTACGCAAACAAGAACATTGAGCCGCGCGCGGCCGCGATCCGTGAGCAAATGGAAGGTTAAGGAGCGAGAACATGCAAAACGTAATCCTTGCTCAAGAGAGCAGCGCCGGTAACCCGGTACTCAATATGATCGTGTTCGGCGTGTTCATCGTGGCCACCATGGCCGTGGTGTTGCGCGCGGGTAAGACCACCAAGGAAGCATCAGACTTCTACACCGGTGGTGCTTCCTTCACTGGCCGTCAGAACGGCTTGGCAATCGCGGGTGACTACCTCTCCGCAGCATCCTTCCTCGGTATTGTGGGCGCCATTGCTCTCAATGGTTACGACGGCTTCCTGTACTCCATCGGCTTCTTCGTGGCATGGCTCGTGGCCTTGCTGCTGGTGGCAGAGCCGCTGCGTAACGTCGGCCGCTTCACCATGGCAGACGTGCTTTCCTTCCGCCTCAAGCAGAAGCCAGTACGCGTTGCTGCGGCTTTCGGCACCCTGTTCGTGTCTCTGTTCTACCTGATCGCGCAAATGGCCGGCGCTGGCTCCCTTGTGTCCGTACTGCTTGACCTGCATGATCGCACCGCGCAGTCCATCGTGGTGGCAATCGTGGGCGTCATCATGATTCTCTACGTGCTGATCGGTGGCATGAAGGGCACCACCTACGTCCAGATGATCAAGGCTGTGCTCCTGGTGGGTGGCGTGACCATCATGACTCTGCTGGTGTTCGTCATGGTTCGCGGCGGCCTGTCGGACCTCTTTGATCAAGCAGTGCAAATGCACGCAAACTCCGAGTACCTGGCACAGAAGGGCTACGAGGCCACCCAGATTCTGGAGCCTGGTCTGCAGTACGGCGCGAGCGCAACCTCCAAGCTAGACTTCATCTCCCTGGGTATCTCCCTCGTGCTGGGTACCGCTGGTCTGCCACACGTGCTCATGCGCTTCTACACCGTTCCTACCGCGACTGAGGCTCGTCGTTCTGTGACCTGGGCAATCGTGCTCATCGGTGCCTTCTACCTGATGACCCTGGTGCTTGGCTTCGGTGCCGCCGCACTGGTAGGCCCGGACCGAATCATGGCTGCGCCTGGTACTGCAAACGCCGCGGCGCCGCTGCTCGCACTGGCACTGGCAGGCCCAGTGTTCATGGCCGCGATCTCCGCAGTTGCCTTTGCAACCGTGCTTGCAGTGGTTGCTGGCCTTGCTATCACCGCCTCCGCTTCCGTGGCACACGACATCTACGATGCCGTGATCCGCGACGGCCAGGCATCCGAAGAAGAGCAGGTTCGCGTCTCCCGTATCACCGTGATCGTGATCGGTGCGCTGTCCATCATCCTGGGCATCCTCGCGATGGAGCAAAACGTTGCCTTCCTGGTTTCCCTGGCATTCGCCATCGCAGCATCCGCAAACCTGCCGACCATCCTGTACTCCCTCTACTGGAAGCGCTTCAACACTGCAGGCGCTGTGGCCTCCATGTACGCAGGCCTGGGTGCAGCGCTCATCCTGATCATTTTCTCCCCAGCAGTTTCCGGCACGCCTACCTCCATGCTGCCGAACGTGGACTTTGCCTTCTTCCCACTGAAGAGCCCAGGCATTGTCTCCATCCCGCTGGCGTTCCTCGCAGGTGCAGTGTTCACCTTCCTTGGCAAGCCAGACAACCTCGATGACCTGCAGGCAGAGATGGAAGTTCGCTCCCTCACGGGTGTGGGTGTAGAGGCCGCAGTGGATCACTAAGCCCTCTTGGGTCTTATCCAACTCCAGAACCGTTTCAGACGGTCAACTAAATAATGACCGCAGCCACGGACATTTCCGTACAGTGAGTGACCCTCACTCAGCAGGAAATGCAACGAGCTGAAACTGGTGAGCCCGGTGTTAAATGTTCAGCGTTGAATATTTGGCACCGGGCGCTAGTATTAGTAGCCATGATAAAAAGCCCTGCGCGCGGGGAAGATCAGCGTCAAGGCGGTAGCAAGTTCAGGTGGCGTTACCTGCCGATCCTTGCCTCACTCGTATCACTGGGTGCAATCGGCGCCATCCCGTTCGTCGCCGGACAACTCGAACAGCAACCCGCAACAGAGTTGCCTTCCGCAACCGCTGCGGCGGTGACGACGTCTCCAAGCATCACCCCCTTCGCGCAGGCGCCGGCGCTGAAGAAACGCACTATCGACGCTGAGGCGGCACAAGCCACCTACCTGAACTTGGCAACGGGGGAGCACCGCGGCACCTATTCCGAGCGTTTCGCCCGCCCCGCGCTGAGTCTCTCTAAGCTGTACATCGCGGACTATGTGTTGAAAAAGGGCACCAAGGCGCAGCGCGAGCAGGCGCTGGTGATGCTCAAAAATTCCGATGACGCCATTGCAGAAACCCTCTTCAACGCCTACCCGAATTCGATTACGGAAACCGCCAAAACCTACGGGCTTGCCTCGACGTTCTCTGAAGGGCGTTGGGGCTACTCTTACACTTCCTCGTTTGATGCGGTGAAGTACCTGGCCACCGTTATTGAGAAGGAGCCGTCCTCGCCCATTTTGGAGGCGCTTTCACAGGCGTACCCGAAGGCCGCCGACGGCACGCGCCAGAACTTTGGCACTGCCGTCATGGAGGGCGTGCAGGGTACCAAGTGGGGCTGGTCGGACGATAAAACCCTGCACTCTTCCGTGAGCTTTGGGCAACAGGACGGCCAGTGGTTCGTGGTGGCCGCCGCAGTAAGCGGTAGCGCCGCGGAGCTTACTGAGTTTGTGCAGGCGCAGCTCTAAGCCTGTGCGCCTGCGGATGTTGCGCTTCTATAGGAAGCGGTTCGCCAGGTTTACCGCAGCCTGAATCTGCTGGTCGCTGATGCTTGGAAGGCTGGAGCCCGCCGGTATTCCAGGAAGGTTCAGGATGCTTGGTGCTGCTGGCGCTGCCGCTTCCGGTGCCGCGGGAGCGGGCGCGGGGGAGGGGGCCACCTGGCCAGGGGTCCACTGGCCCCAATCCTGCGCGTAGACGTTGTTGACGTCCACTTCTACGCCGGCGATGGTGGCCTTGTAGCCAGCCTTTTGGTGGATGGTGGTGCGAGGGTGGATCTTGCCGTTGGAGCCCCAGTCGTGCTGCCAGAAGAAGGAGCCCAGGCCGTCCTTGATGGCCCAGTCGATCACATTGTAGTTGCCGTAAATACCAAGAATCAGGCCGGCACTCTCCAGGCGCTGCTTGAATCGCTGCAGGTAGGGGCGGATCTGGTTGGCGTATTGGTTCCAGGTGGGGTTGTCGTCAATCGCCACATAAATCGGGCGGTTGTTTGGGCCGCCGGCAGCGCGGTGGATGCGAATGGCCTCAGGTGCGTGGCGATCAGCACCAGCCGCACCTTGCAGCCAGTCAGCGGTCTCAGCGCGGCCAAACTGATATACGGAAGCAATCTTCAAACCGGCACCCGACTGCGCGCGCGTCTCCGCCAAGGTCACAGGCTTGCCGAGCATCCAAGACTCCGCGCCCGGCCGCCGCTCAGAAACGTAGCGTACCGAACCTAGGTGGCCCGCAGCCTTAATCGCGCCCGCATTCGGCACGCCCGCGGCATAGTCCACCACGGTGCCCAAAATTGGGCCGAGGGCATGCGCAGCCAGGGGCTTTCCGACGGCCAACGCCGCCACGGAGGCAGCGCCAACCTGCAACAGACGGCGGCGGGTGAAAGTGGTCATGAATGCTCCTCAAAGCTTGTGAATTGGCGGCAGGGAAAAACTCCGCCGCAGATCGGGGTAATCACAGGAGTATATTTCTGCAACAGATACAACTTGTGTCACATTATTCCCACCCTCAGCGTGGGAGGCAAGTGCACGAGCGAAACCTGCCGCCTGCAGCGCGCAAGAAAAACGCACCCAGGGGTGGGACCTGGGCGCGTCGGAAAGCGTGAAACAGTGCTGCTTAGCCTGCCTTTTGCGCGAGGGCTGCCTGAACCAAGCCAACGAACAGCGGGTGGGCGCGGAATGGGCGGGAGCGGAACTCGGGGTGGGCCTGAGTGGCCACAAAGAATGGGCTGGCGGGGGCTTCCACAAACTCCACCAGGCTGCCGTCGGGACTGGTGCCGCTGATGATCAAACCACCGTTCTGGATGGCCTCGGTGAAAGCCTGGTTTACCTCGTAGCGGTGGCGGTGGCGCTCCACCACCTGCTCGCTGCCGTAAACCTCCGCGGTTTTGGAACCTGGGGTGAGAACGGCGGGGAAGTCGCCAAGACGCAAGGTGCCGCCGGTAGACTCCAGCCCATCCTGTCCCTCCATCAGGTAGATCACGTTTTGGTCCTGGTCAGGCGTGAATTCGGAGCTATTCGCGTGCTCCAACCCGCCGCGCCGGGCAGCGGCAATCACCGCGGCCTGCATGCCTAAGCACAGGCCTAGATAAGGCTTCTGGTGATCCAGCGCGAAGGTGGCTGCAGCGATCTTGCCCTCTACGCCGCGGGCGCCAAAACCGCCGGGCACGAGCACGCCATCCGCCTTGGCCAGGGGACTCTTTGTGCTGGTGTCCAAGTGCTCGGCGTCCAGCCATTCGATGTTGAGCTTGGTATTTTCCTGCCAGGCCGCGGCCTTGAGGGCCTCCACCACAGAGAGGTAGGCATCCTCATTTTCCAAATACTTGGCCACCACGGCGATGGAGATTTCCGTACTTGGAGTGGAAAGCTGGCGCTGCACCAGGTCCTCCCACTTGTCCATCGCGGGGGCATTGGTGTGGCCAGTGAACTCATCGAGGAGGCCCTTGAGTGGGCTTTGGGCCACGCGGGTGGGGATGCGGAACACGCTGTCCACGTTTGGCATGAGCAGCACCGCTTCCGGCGCCACACCGCCGAACAGGGCGATCTTGCTGGCTACTGATTCCGGCGCTGGGTTCTCACTGCGCACAATCACCGCGTCCGGCACGATGCCAAAACCGCGGAGGTCACTGAGCGCATTCTGCGCGGGCTTGGTTTTAAATTCCTTGCTGGTCTCGATGAACGGCACATACACCACGTGCACAAACATGCAGTGCTTGCGGCCCACCTTGCCGGAAAACTCGCGGATGGCTTCGATGAAGCTCAGGCCTTCGTAATCTCCCACGGTGCCGCCGATTTCCACAATGTGGACGTCATTTCCCTGACCTGCCGCAACGATGGCGTCCTGAATGGCGCCGGTGAGGTGGGGGACAAGCTGCACCGTCTTGCCGCCAAAGCCGCCTGCGCGTTCCTTTTGCAATAGCTCTAGCATGAGCCGGCCGGAAAGGGTGGCGTTAGCCTGGGTGAGTTCGATGTCCAAGAAGCGCTCGTAGTGGCCAAGGTCCAGGTCCGTCTCGGCGCCATCTTTGGTAACAAAGCACTCGCCGTGCTCACGGGGATTGAGTAGGCCCGCGTCCACGTTGAGGTATGGGTCGCACTTCTGGATGGAAACGCTCAAGCCCTGAGCCTGCAGCACCGCGCCGATGCTTGCTGCCGTGATCCCTTTGCCCACTCCGGAAAGGACGCCGCCGGTGACAAAAATGTACTTGGTATCCATACTCTCAGGGATCGCCTTTCTCTTACAGCGGGCCGCACTCTCCAACCCGGAGCAACGCCAGCTCGAATCAACCTTTGGGATTATACGCCCTGAGCACGGGTTTCGGCATATGTGGAGGTGAGGCTAGGAAAATTGGTTGGTTGATAGGTAATTAGGTTCGGTTGGGTGGGGCGGGGCGTGGTGTTGAGCTTTTGGCGGGCGGGGGATGCCCCTAAACCGCTGTGATGAATGAGACCGAATTTCAGAGCACATTGGCCTTCCAGCGGTGGAACAACAGGCAGATAATCGTTGGTAGGAAAAAGGCACCCTCCCTGCATTTCTTTGGCCTTTGCTTATGGCGAATGCCGAGCACTGTTGCGTTGATGCGCACACGCATTGCACCGTGTGTTTTCAGGTTTTTCTGAACGCGGAATTGGTAGGAAGGGCCCTTCTGTTGAGCCATCGCCACAAGGAATTGGCGATGAAGAAGGAGGGTATGCGATGCACCAAGGTGTATAAAACATTCGCGAAAATATTTGGGATTTTGTGCCTCGTGGTGGGAATTGGGGCACTTTCAGGGGGTCTGTTTGCAGGCAACTTCATTGAAAAACAGCTCAGCGCTCAAGGGATTACCATGCCCACCGAAGAAGCGCTCACCGCTCAATTAGAAAAGGGCCGCCTCACGCAAGAGGATGTGGACGCGCTTATGCCGTATCAGGGCCAAACGATGACGAACGGCTGGCAAGCGCACGCATTTTCTGACCACTACATCGCCGCCCACATTAAAGCTACCGCGGCACAGCTAGGCTACCCCGATGCGACCTATGCCACCGTCGGTAGTGAGTTTGAAAAAGTGCGGAGCGCGCTCGTGGAAGATCTTCAGGCCCGAAATAGCGAGGCCGACGCCACCACCTTGGAAAACATGGCCGATGCGGAAATTGCAAACCCGCTCACCGAATACCCAAATGCTCAGAAAGCCGCTGAATTGAAGTCCCTGCGCTATGACACCTTCCTTGACGGCAGCACGCTGCGAGGCATGTTGCTCAATGCCTACGGTTGGGGCATCGTTGGCACCATTGCTCTGTGGGCTGGTATTGCCCTGATTGTTGCTGGCGCGCTGCTTGCAGTGTGGGGTTTTGTGCCTGCCAAGAAGTAGTGCCAAGCATTGGACTGACATTCAATTCATTTGATTCTTCACCCCGGGTTTGGAGAAGAACTCGGGGTGAAACCATTTTCACTGTCATTTTTCGGAGCCGGGTGAAAATGCTTTTGCGGTGGGCCAAGGTGTAAATTTTTCCCCATGTCTGAACACCCACATGCTCAAGAAGCAGCTGCAGCCACCGCAGCATTGAAGGCCAAGCAGGATAGGGCGGCATTTATTGCTGCCCTGGGATTTCCCATCTTGGTCATTATCGGCGGCATTATCGGATACACCGCACCAGATGCAGTGACCTCCATCAGTAGCTGGGTGACCCCGCTGCTCGGCGTCATTATGTTCGGCATGGGCCTCACGCTGAAGCCAATCGACTTTGCCCTCGTGGCTAAGCGCCCGCTTCCAGTGCTGATCGGCGTGGTGGCGCAATATGTGATCATGCCGCTGACCGCCGTACTGGTGGTGTGGCTGATGCGCCTTCCTGCGGAGATCGCTGCCGGCGTGATCCTCGTGGGCTGCTCCCCAGGTGGTACAAGCTCCAATGTGGTGAGCTACCTCTGCCGTGGTGATGTTGCACTCTCCGTGACCATGACCTCCATCTCCACGCTCCTTGCGCCAATTCTGACTCCGCTGCTCACCCTGTGGCTCGCTGGCCAGTACATGGAGGTTTCTGCCAGCGCGATGGCGCTTTCCATTGTGAAGGTGGTGTTGGTGCCCGTGATTGCCGGTCTGCTGGTGGGCATGGTGTTGCCGAAGCTGGTCCAGGCGGTGCAGCCGGTATTGCCGTGGATTTCCGTGCTTGCGATTTCCACCATCGTGGCGATCGTCGTCGGCGGCAGCCGCGACAACATCGCCGCAGCGGGTGCGCTGGTGCTGGGTGCCGTGATTCTCCACAACTGCATTGGTTACGCGCTCGGCTATCTGACCGGCAAACTTACTGGCCAAACAGTGCCCGTGCGCCGCACCCTGGCCGTTGAGGTTGGCATGCAGAACTCCGGTTTGGCAACCTCTCTTGCTACTGCGTACCTGAATCCTTTGGCTGCGCTGCCGGGTGCTGTGTTCTCCGTGTGGCACAACCTCTCCGGCGCGGTGCTCGCAGCCCTGTGCCGTGCGGCCGATAACCGCCAACTCGCTCGCAATGAGCACGAGGTGAAGGTGGGGTAGAGCCCGTTTAGTTGCGCCGATGCAATGCGTATTGTCACGTGTTTGCATCGGCTTTTCTTTTGCGCTGCGGTAGTGGGAAGGCAAACTGTTGGTCTGACTTATCGACGGCGGGCAGGCGCTTGATTGGGGCAAAAGGGTGGGCAGAACGAAGGTTGGCGCCAAGATTCTGGTGTGAACGGATTCAGAGCGCCTTGTTTTCGGAGAGGGATTGCTCGGTGCAGGCCTGCACCAAGCTTTTGTAAGCGCCCAGTGCGTGCTGGCGGGATTTTGTAAGTCTACGATCTGCTCGCATGCACCGAAACCCGGCAGTAAGGAACCCCATGAGGGTGTTGGTAATTCTTGAATCGATCGGGCCGCAGGATTCCGCTTATTGCGAGACTCCCTGGCGGTGTTGGCTACACCTGCCCTGAAGAAGCACAGGATGTTGGTTGGCGAAATTGAGAGACAGGGGATCCGCCAAAGTTCTTGACTGTGCGTGGTAAATCAAAGAAGTCTGATAGGGACTTGGTGAAGTACAAAAATAGGGCGATGCCTGACCGCGCACGAGGCTTTGTTGCTAACAGTTGGGACAGTGTCAGTGGGCACATACTCGTATGGGAAAAGAAGGGAAATCGAATAGGTTTTCACGATCCACAAAATGGTGAAATTAACATAGTTCCTTCTAAGTACCTGGATGGATATATTGAGGAGATAGACGGTAAGCCAAGGAAAAGGAGAGGAATTATGCCCGGTTCCTTAACTGCTGTGTGCATTGACGATTGCGATCCTATGAGCGGCGTGTTAGACGTGATCGGAGGTGAGTTAGGACAGTGGCGATAACATTAAAGCAGGCGATTGATGCTGCAGTAGCATGCGTTGGTGGTATCGAAAGGCTCGAAGGGTTTATTAAGTATGGCCCGCTGACCGAGGGATACGCCAGGATGTATGAATTTGAAAAGAAGCCGCTGATGAAAACGCCTGGTCTCGGGGATGTCCATGTTGTGCTCATTGATGAACGAACAGGGAAAAATATGGCAAGTAGCTCCTTTCCTGGGATTGCAGAGGGGGACTATGAGGTCATTGATTTCGATGGGAATGTGATCCGTAGTCGCGAAGAGGTTCAGGCAGCTTGGGAGGCGGAGGAAAAGAGGCAGGCGGAGTTGGAAGCCCAGGCTGAAGCTGAGGAGGATGAGACCTTGGAAGTGGTTCCTGTGGAGTGGAATCTTCCGTAAGTAAAACTCACATGATGAGTTTCCATGAAGGGGGGTGTTCCTATATAGGTTGTCAACTCTGTGGGTGAGATTGTTGGGGGTGTGAAGGGCTTCTGTTTTACTTCGGCGATGTTGTTTTCGGGCATGCTGAGGGGCCGATTGGGCTTCCTGCGCAAT
>NZ_JANIKJ010000016.1:0-41323 GCF_024580965.1 Corynebacterium kozikiae | reverse complement strand
CCTCATTCGTTGGCAGAAGTGGTTCAACTCGCTCCCACTGTGCATTCGTGAACTGCGTAAATCTAGACCGTTGTGACACACCTCAATCATGCTCGAGCACAGGCCCACAATTAGGAGACACGCCCTAACCTAGCGCTCAGGCTGGGCGTCCAGGCGCCAGCGCTTAGGCCTCAAGCTGCTCGCCCAGTTCCATCCACTCCATTTCAAGGGCTTCGCGCTCCTGTTGGAGTGCTTTGAGCTGGGCGTCGAGCTCCACCAACGCATCGGTCTCCATGGCGGCTGCTGCAGCAGCCATCTTTTCATGCAACGCATCAATCTGCGGGTCAAGTTTGGCCATCTTGCGTTCCACCGCGGCCATCTTCTTGTTGAGTTCCCGGATCTCCTGGTTGCTCAGCGCGCTCGTTACTCCAGCATTTCCCGCGTTTCCCGCCGTTTCCGGCTGGGCCTGCTGTCCCGGCTGTGCTTGCTGTGATTGCGAGTCAGCAGCAGGGGCCGTGGCACCCACAGTGGCGCCTACACCTCGCGGATCCCCTTGCCCCTTCACCGCGCCTGCCATTTGTTCTCTTCGGCGCAGGTACTCCTCAATACCGCCGGGCAAGTTGGTCAGGGTGCCGTCTCCGAACAGGGCCCAGGTGGAGTCGGCGATACGCTCAATGAGGTAGCGGTCGTGGGAGATCACTACCAGGGTGCCCGGCCAGGAATCCAGCAATGATTCCAGCTCTTGGAGCGTATCAATGTCCAGATCGTTGGTTGGCTCATCCAGCAGCAGGAGGTTGGGCTCACTCATGAGCACCCTGGTGAGCTGGAGGCGGCGGCGCTCGCCACCGGAGAGGTCACCCACCGGGGTACGCTGACGCTTCGCGGAAAAGCCAAGGCGCTCTGCAAGTTGGGAAGCGGAAAGCTCCTTCTTGCCAAAGTGTACGTAGCTGGCCACTTCCTCCACGGCATCCAGCAGCCGTAGATTCGGATCCAGGTCATCCAATTCCTGGCGCAACCAGCCCAAACGCACAGTCTTGCCCTCAATACGGCGCCCGGCGCTCAGCGGGTGAGCCCCGGCGAGGGCACGCAACAAGGTAGTTTTCCCTGAGCCGTTCACCCCCACCACACCAATGCGTTCACCTGGTGCGAGGCGCCAGGTGAGGTCATTCACCAACACCCGTGATTCCGGAGCCGGCGTTTCAATGCGCGCATCCTCCAGCTCCACCACAACTTTGCCTTGGCGCTGCTTGGCAAATGCCATGAGCTCCACCGTGTCACGAGGGGCAGGCACGTTGGCGATCAGCGCCTCTGCAGCTTCAATGCGGTAGCGAGGCTTGGAGGTACGCGCCGGCGCTCCCCTGCGCAACCATGCCAATTCTTTGCGCGCGAGGTTTTGCCTGCGCTGCTCCATCGCGTCAGCTTGGCGGGCGCGCTCGGCGCGGGCAAAAATCCAATCGTTGTAGCCACCCTCGTAAGTGTCCACCTGCCCGTCGTGGACCTCCCAAGTGCGGGTTGCCACGGTATCCAAGAACCAGCGGTCGTGCGTCACCACCACTACCGCGATGTTTCGTGAAAGCAGGTGCTGGGCAAGCCACTGCACGCCCTCTACATCCAGGTGGTTGGTGGGCTCGTCCAGCACCACCAGGTCCAAGTCCTGCACCAGCGCGGCCGCCAGGTTCACTCGGCGGCGCTCACCACCGGAAAGCTGTCCCACCAAGGTATCCAAACCGAGCGCGTCCACGCCGATCCCCGCGAGCACCTCCCGCACCTTCGCATTGGAGGCCCATTCGTAGGTTTGCAGGCCAAGTGGTGCAATGACAACGTCGGCAATGCTCGCCTCCGGATCCAGCTCCGCGCGCTGCGTCACCACCGCCATACGCAGCGCCGAGTTGTGGCTCACTCGGCCGGAGTCTGGCGGCTCGATGCCCGTGAGCACCTCCAGCAGCGTGGTTTTGCCACCGCCGTTGAGCCCAACCACGCCGATTCGATCCCCGGTCTGAATGCCCAAACTCACATTGTCGAGCAAGGTTTTCAGGCCAAAAGACTTACTCACCGTCTCCAGATTGATCAAGTTCGCCACTAGGGTCACATCCCTTTCACATACGCGCCGAGGTCCGGGCCAGATGCGTAGGCCGCACGTCCAAACAATTGCAATTCCGCTACCACTTCACTCGCCTGCGCCTCGCTCTCACACAAAAACGCGCACGTTGGCCCCGAACCCGAGACGATGCCCTTCAACGCACCCGCGGCCACACCCACTTCCAGGGTTTTGCGCAGCGCCGGGCGGATGGAAAGCGCAGCAGCTTGGAGGTCATTGTGAAGGTACTTTGCCACCTCCCGCGGGTCCCCGCTGATCAGCGCCGTAGCTAGGGCCTGCGTGTCCAAGCGTGGGGTGCGCTGCAGCGTATCTAACTTTGCAAACACCCGCGGGGTGGAAAGCCCCTCCTCGGCAAAAGCCAATGCCCAGTGATAGGTGCCACGAGACATCATCGGCACCAAGTTCTCCCCACGGCCAGTGCCCAGACACGTCTCCCCGAGCAGGGTAAATGGCACATCCGAGCCCAGCTCGGCGGCGAGGGCAAGGAGGGTGGGCGTATCGACGTCGCCAGGCAGGTAGGCACTCACCGCCCGCAGGGCGGCGGCGGCGTCGGCACTGCCCCCGGCCATGCCACCGGCGGTGGGAATACCTTTGTGCAGTTCAAGCTCCACCGGAGGCAACTGTGCTCCGCCTTGGTCTAGGTGCCAGGCGTAGAGGGATTCCGCTGCCTTCCAGGCGAGGTTCGTGTGATCCGCTGGCACGCCGATGCTCATGCGGGGATCGCTGGAGGTGATCTCCAGGCTTTGCACGAACTCCCCGCGAGCCGCGCGGCCTTGCAAGGGGCGCAACGTGAGCTCGTCGGAAAGCGAAAGCGCCTGGAAGACCGTGACCAGGTCGTGGTAGCCATCCTCGCGCAGCGGCCCCACCCCAAGATGCAGGTTCACTTTCGCATGCGCGACGGCCACGATGCTGTCTTGCACCGCGGTGGACTGCGTTTGCTGCCTAGGCATCGCCGCCGCCTTCCACCGCCTGCTGAGCTAGGGCGATGCGAATGTACTCCTCCACCCCAAGCGTCTCACCGCGCCGACTTGGATCCACGCCTGCAGCTTCCAAGACTTCCGCGCCCACCAGGGGTTTCAGCGCCGAGCGCAACGTTTTCCGACGTTGCGCAAAGGCCGCATCCACAATCGGAAACACCTGCGCGCGAAGTTCCTCAGTAACCGGCCAGGGGCTTTCCCCAGGGGCAAAGCAATCAATCCGCACCAAGCCCGACTCAATTTTTGGCGCAGGCCAGAACACATTTTTCCCAATGGATCCGGCGCGGCGCACCGAACCATAAAACGCGGCCTTCACGCTCGGTACGCCGTAGATCTTGCTGCCAGGAGTGGCCGCCAAACGATCCGCCACCTCAGCCTGCACCATCACGAGCACCCGCCGGATCGAGGGGAAAATCCGCAGCAAGTGCAGGAGCACCGGCACGGACACGTTGTAGGGTAAGTTGGCCACCAATGCCGTGGGCTGGTGAATGTCCTGCTCCTGGATCTTCAGAGCGTCACGCTCAATGATGGTGAGGCGATCAGCCACCTGCGCCGCGCGCTGTGCGACCGTGATGGGCAGTTGTGCGGCAAGGCGGGGATCAATCTCCACTGCGGTGACTTGATGAGCCGTGTCCAACAGCGCCAAGGTGAGCGACCCCAATCCGGGGCCTACCTCAATGACGTGGTCTTCCTCGGTGATCTCAGCAGCCGCAACAATCATGCGGACCGTGTTTGGGTCATGCACAAAGTTTTGGCCGAGCTTCTTGGTGGGTTGAACCTCCAAGGCCTCGGCCAGGGTGCGAATTTCCTGCGGACCCAGCAGCGCCACATGTGTTTCCATGAACACACAATCTACCACCCGCTACTGCCTGGCTAGGACCTCAAAGTCCAAGCGTTTGAGACTCACCACTCTGGAGGCCAGTGGCGCCAGCTGAGTGCTCAGAACAGGTCCGCCGAGGATAAGCCAATCTCGATGCAGGCGGTGATGATCGCCTGGGACCTCATCTCCGGGGTGTTCCTGCCCTGGTACCAGTTGCTGCGCCCCGGCAATCAGGGCATTGGCGGGTTCCTCCTCTGCGGCTTCGTTTGTGGTGAAGGCCCCACGGGCCATTGCTGCAACGATCCTAAGAACGGCCAATATGTCAGATGCGGGTTTTTGGTACCGGTGTTCCGGAGACCCGGTACTGCCGGGTTCCGGGTAGTTGGTACCGGGGCCGGGCCGACCGAGTCGGCCCGGTTGTTTGCTTTATTCGTCCGGTTCTATTGGGGCGGTGGCCTTGCGCATGTCGAAGTCTCCGATACGGATTCGGTGGCCGTTGTTGAGGCGGCTAACGAGTGAATCGGCTCCGACTCTGTCTGGCAGTGTTTCAACCCAGTAGGCGGCGGCCGATTGGGAGGAGATAAGTGTCGGGAGCCGACCGTCGCGGTCGAATATGATCTTGGTTAGGTCTTCTTGCCCGCGCTGGTTGATGCTCATGGTCATAAAATCGTCGATGATAAGGACATCGACGTTGATCAGTTTCCGCATCTTATCGAGGTAGTTTTGGTCAGTCGGTGAGAAGACCGCGAGCATATCTACAAGTTGATCCAGCCGGTAATACGCCACGGAATATCCAGCCTTGCATGCGGCGATGCCGATGGCGCAGGCAATGTATGTCTTGCCTGTTCCCGTCGGTGCGAGGATGTGAATGTTGGTCGGGTTTTCCCGCCAGTTGGTCGCTGCGATCCGTTTCAGCTGGCGCATGTTGATGCCGCGTTGTTCTGCCCGGGTGACTTCAGCAAGGCTCGCATCCGGGTATCGGAATTTAGCCTGGGTGATAGCCTTGGCAATGTTGCGCTGTTGGCGTTGTGTGTAGGCTTCTTCGACTGCGGCGAGGAAGATATCTTCTGGTAGCGCATCCGCATAGGCCTCGTCCTTGACAACCTCGTAGAAGATGTCAGCGAAGGTTGATACGCGAAGCTTGCGCATTTTCGCCCGCACAATCTCGTCATCGATGCTGCTCATGATTTTTACACTCCTTCTAGTTTTCGTAGTGATCAGCAGGCCGGATAAAGACGGCATCGGCCACCTCGCCGGTAAGCGGGGTACTTGGGCGTGGTTGGCGCTTGGCCACAGGCTGTGTTTTTAGCCCTGGTGACCCGGGATGTTGTTGGACGTGGGCAATGTCAGTCTGGATGCGTTTGATCACTGCCATCGTGGGGGCCAGTTTCTTGTCTAAGACCTGCTGGCATGCAGGTTCCAGGGTGGCTTTGTTGTGCTTTTTGCCCAGGTTGGCCAGCACGTTGCGTGCCTGGATGAGTCCGCGGGGTACGGCGGCACTATTGCGGTCGAGGATCATCGCTATGACTGCGTGCGTTGCTGCCCCAAACGACGAGGCCCAGGCCAAAAGCTCATCACGGGTAAGCGCCTTGTGGCCTTCATCATCGCCACGCGGTGCATGCTGAGGGTTTGTGGAATACCGGTATTTAAATCCGTGAAGGCGCGTGTGTTCAGCAACAAGCAGCTCCCCGCTGAAGATGCTCACCAGTTGCGGGGTGAGCCTGACTGTTACCGATTCTCCTACCAGCTGAAATGGCACAGAGTAGTACTGATAGTCACAGGTGATGTGCCAATTACGATCGACTTTAAGCCGCTTATAAGACACTTCCGTAAACGGCGTCGGCGGAAGATCGCGCATCACTGGTGCCTCTTCTTTATCAAAGCGCATGCGCCGTGTTGAGCCATCAGGCCGCGTCATTGCGCTGTTGATATCGGCAAGCCGATCAGCGATCGCCTCATTAAGCTCATCAAGGCTATAGAAGACCTCGTAGCTGAAGTAACCCAGGATTTTGGTGTAGGCGATTTTCACGGCACGTTCTACTGCCGCTTTGTCGCGTGGCCTGCCGGGCCGAGTCGGCACAATCGTGACCCCGTAATAGTCACCAAACGCTGCGTAGCGGTCAGAGACCATCCGATATGTAGAGGTCTTTTTCGGCCGATAAGTCGCCGTAGAAGCATTATCCGGCACGATGACCGCCGGTAATTTGCCAAGATAGTTCAACGCCTTAACATGGCACTCAATCCAAGCCGGCATCTTCTCATTCGCAGCAGCAGTAACGTACATCAGTCCTGAGTACGGGCTGACCGCGACAAACAATGACGCCTTGAATGCGGTATCACCACTGGCCTGATCCACCACTGGCACTTTGTCACCGGCCCAGTCGACATAAAGCTCTTGCCCGGGCTCATGGGTGACGACTTCGACAAGATCATTAGCACGCAGAAATTCATTGAGCCCACTGCAAAACTGGGAGTACTGGTACTTTGCCTTATCCGTCGGACAAGGCTGCGACAAGTAGTCCATCCACAGCTTGTGCCTGGTCACGTGCTTCGTACTTTTCAGCTTGCGTGCAAGAGCATGAAAATCAGGCTGGTCGTAGGACATCGTCCGCTTACTCCGGCCATCACTGAATCGATCATCAAACCATCCCGGTGGGAGCTGACGGAAACGCTCTGGAGTTAGTACCTCATCGTTGATGACTTTCTTTGCGCGGGATACTTCTCGTCGTGAACATCCCAATGCGTGTGTGATCTGCGCGTAGCTAGCACCATCAAGGCACATCGCGATGATCTGTTTGAAGTTAGCCACAAGGACCGGCTCCTTCCAAGTAAAAGTTGACGCGACACCACCGGATTGCGGTGTCGCCAGCATCAACTATGAAAGAAAACCCCTTGCAGTACCGGATACGTGGAACACCGGTACCAACTACGCGGACTCGCGGTACCAACTACCCCGAATCGACACAATATGGTGAACACTTATCCCAAGATGGTGCCGGCAAGCGCCATGAGGAGGCCAGGCTGCTTGGGCTGGTCAGGCCCTGTCGAAATTCCTGAGGTGAGGGGCAGCAGGTGAAGCGATGGGAATCGCGAAAGGAGGCACCAGACGTGTTCGCCGCACTCACTCGCGATCTCTGCCTTCATCCACACAGTGCTTGTGTGCTTCTTTGCTAGTGGGCACAGATACTCACCACCAGTTCTGCTGTGCGCAGCGCAAAAGGACCAGCGCACGGATTGCGCTGGTCCCAGTCCCCCTGAAAGTGATTTGTTCTCCTCTTACCGCAGGCCCAACTTTGCGGTACATGCCGGCCACGCGCCCCAGCCTTGGCCCTGCTGCACCTTGGTTGCCACGGCGATTTGCTCTTCACGGGTGGCCATCCAAGCCTCTGGGGCGTACTCGCCGCCGCCGTATGCCAGCCAGGTGGAAGGGGTGAACTGCAGGCCACCGGAGAATCCATTGCCAGTGTTAATGGACCAGTTGCCGGTTGCCTCGCACTGTGCGAGGGCATCCCAGACGGAGCCGTCGGCCACGCTTGGTGCGGTGGAAGCTGGTTTGGTGCCGCGCTTGATGGTTGCGGGGGTTGCCTCGCGAAGGATGGTTTCAGAGACCACCTCGTTGGCAACTTCCAGGCCATTCACGCGGGTAATCTTGCGCTCTACCTCACGCTCACCTGGCACGGCTGGCACAACTACCTGCTCTTCACCCTGGGTCAGGGTTGGGTCATCTTCAAAGATCGGCTCGGGTTCAAATGGCTCCGTAACCTTGAATTGCTCCACGTCCACGCGATCCACCTTGATTTGCATCATGCGGGTCACTGGGGTTTCCGGTGCAGGGATCACCACGTCATCGGCGTCCACCTGGATGCCGCGCTGGGTGAGCACGTCCTCCACGGTTTGGGCGGAGACTTCGGTGAATACCGTGTTGGTGCCGTCGGTAATGGAAATAATCTTTGGCGCGACCACGGAAAGCTGCATACCTTCTTCGGGGATGCGCTCTTCACCACTGGCGCTGGTGGGGGTGAAGCGGTTGCCGAGCTCGGAGATGAGCTCTTCCACGGTGGTGGCGTTGGTGGTGATTTGCTTGGTGCTGCCGTCGATGACCACGGCAACCTGCTTGGCGGTGCGGATGGTCACCTGCTCATTCTTGCTGAGCTTCTCCGAGGGTGCGGGGTACACCACATCGTTGGGGCCTACTTGGATACCAGCTTGGTCCAGCGCGCCCTGGACGGTTGAGGCCAGGGTCACCATGTTCACCGGCTCACCATTGACGTCCAAAACAACGTCCTTTTTGAACTGCGCCGCAGCAACGCCACCTACTGCCAGGGAAGCTACCAAACCGCCGGTGGCTACCTTGACGGCCTTGTTGCGGGCCCTGTGGTCACGGTTAATCCGGTTGATGCTGCGCTTACCCATGTGAAGAAACGTTTTCCTAACTCGTTTTGCTTGCCGTCAAAGGGAAACTTTAACGGAATCAAAAAATCACAATACGGTAACGGAGAGAAAAAGTCGAGAATCTTTTGCGCAGGTCACAGCATTAGCCACTTGAGTCACACAGGTAACATTAGTTACGGATTTGTTACCTGGGTTCGGTGCCAAGGGTGGAAGCTTAATGTCGATCTGCCCGAAATCAAGGCACATCACTTGGCACCTCGCTCCTGCCGCGCGGGAACCCTACCCCTGGATCTGGTAGATCCGGCGGAAGTTGCGCTCCATTTGCTCGGCAAAATCATCCACCGGCATGTCGCGAACATCCGCGATGCACACCGCGGTGTGGCCGATCAGCGCGGGTTCGTTGCGGGCACCCCGGAAGGGTTCTGGGGTCATGTACGGCGCATCCGTTTCAATAAACACCTGCTCAATTGGGGCGATCCGCGCCGCCTCTCGCAGGTGCTCATTCCGGCGGAATGTCACGTTTCCCGCGAAGCTCAAGATGTAACCCCTGGCAATGGCCTCCTGAGCCACATCCAATTCGGAGGAGAAGCAGTGCAGCATTACGGGAACCTGCATATCCAGCTCCCCGAGCACCTCCATGAGTTGTGCGTCGGCCTCGCGGTTGTGAATCATCAGCGGCTTGGCCACGGTGTTCGCCAACTCGGCGTGCCAACGTAACGCCTCAATTTGAGTGTCCAAGTCAGCGGTGTGTTCAGGGTCGTGGGTGATCCAGTACGTATCCAGCCCCGTCTCCCCCACTGCCACGCATCGGGGATCGGCGGCAAGTCGCTGCAACTCCCCGCGTGCCTGCTCATCTAGCTGATGCGCCTTGGTGGGGTGAATCGCGCAGGCGGCGAACACCTGCTCGTGCTTGTGTGCCAAAGCGAGTGCCGCTTGTGCCTCCGCCAAGCCGTCGCCCACCGTGCACACCCACCGCACCCCAGCAGCGCTCGCCCGTGCCAACAGGTCCTCGCTGGGATCCTTGCAGCTCGTGAGGTGCGTGTGCGCGTCGATAAGCCCGGGAATCTCCCGGTGATACGGGGCGGGCTCCGGACGTGGCTTCTTCTTGCTCATGAATCTGTACCCAATGCCTGCTAGGCCTGCACCGGAGCCCACTCAGGGCCGGTCTCGCCGAGCTCGGGATCCAGCTTTGCAATCAGCGGTGCCGGCTTCTCAAGCGGCACGCCCGGCTCCACCGCGATGCGCTGCCACTTGGCCTGCTGCTCCTGGTAGTCACCCATGATTACCGGGTACTGCTGCCCCAGCTCCGGCACGCCAACGCCCACTGGCTCAACCGGCATGTCGTCGCTGACCTCAACAACCTGCGGCTTTGCAGCCCATACGCCCTGGCGGCCCAACGTCTCATGGACATTTTGCGCAATGTGCGGCAAGTATGGGGTGAGCAGCACGTTGATGTCACTGATCACCTGCAGCGCAGTCCACAGGACGGTGGCCAAGCGCTCACGCTGAGCCTCAACTTTCGCGAGTTTCCAGGGCTCCTGCTCCGCAATGTAGGCATTGGCCTCACCGACCACATGCATGGCGTGGGAAATACCCTGCTTGAACTTAGAATGCTCCAGCGCCTCTGCAACCACAGCGAACGCCTCCTCCGCGAGGTTCAGCAGCTTCTGGTCTGCCTCCTGCAACTCGCCTGGGGTGGGAACCTCGCCAAAGTTCTTGTGTGCCATGGACACCGTGCGATTCACCAGGTTGCCCCAGCCGTTTGCCAGCTCGTTGTTCACGCGGCGAACGAACTCGTCCCAGGTGAAGTCGGTGTCATTGTTCTCCGGGCCAGCCACCGCGATGAAATAGCGCAGTGGGTCCGGGCCGAACTCCTTGAGGAAGTCCTTGACGTAAATCACCACGCCCTTGGAGGAGGAGAACTTGGAACCGGACATGGTGAGGAACTCTGAAGACACCACCTCAGTGGGCAGGTTCAACTCGCCAAGGGCCTTCACTTCCCCACCTTTAGCACCCTTGCCTGCATAACCCAGCAGCTCAGCGGGCCAAATCTGGGAGTGGAACGTAATGTTGTCTTTCCCCATGAAGTAGTACGAGCGCGCCTCAGGATTTTGCCAAAACTCTTTCCAAGCATCCGGAGTGCCGTTGCGGTACGCCCATTCGATGGAGGCAGAGAGGTAGCCCACCACGGCGTCGAACCACACGTACAGCTTCTTGGACGGGTTCTCCTCCCACCCCTCCACTGGAATGGGGATGCCCCAGTCGATGTCACGGCTCATCGCGCGTGGACGCAGGTCCTCCAGCAGGTTGAGCGAGAACTTCAGCACATTGGGGCGCCAATCCTGGCGCGCCTTCAACCAGTCAGCGAGCGCATCCGCCAGCGCGGGCAGGTCAAGCAGGAAGTGCTCGGTTTCCACGAACTGTGGTGTTTCACCATTGATCTTGGAAACCGGATCAATGAGGTCTGCGGGGTCAAGCTGGTTGCCACAGTTATCGCACTGGTCACCGCGGGCTCCCGGCGCGCCACAGATTGGGCAGGTGCCCTCAATGTAGCGGTCCGGGAGGGTGCGGCCGGTGGACGGGGAGATCGCACCCATGGTGGTCTGCTTGATCATGTAGCCGTTTTCATACAGCCCACGGAACAGTTCCTGCACCACCGCGTAGTGATTACGGGTGGTGGTGCGGGTAAACAGGTCATAGGAAAGACCAAGGCCAGCGAGGTCCTGCACAATCTGGCGGTTGTAGCGGTCCGCGAGCTCCTTGACGGTCACGCCTTCCTTATCTGCCTGCACCAGCAGCGGCGTTCCGTGCTCATCTGTACCGGAAACCATCAGCACATTGGCGCCGCGCATTCGCTGGAATCGTGCGAAAACGTCCGAAGGAACACCAAAACCCGCCACGTGACCGATGTGGCGGGGACCATTGGCATAGGGCCATGCAACGCTAACAAGTACAGACTTAGACATGGCCACTACTTTAACGAACTGCAGGCCGAAACGATATTTCTGGATTGTTGCCGCGAAGATCGGCGCAATCATCAACGCAACTCTCGACGCGGCCAACGCTCCAGGGATGCAGGGCTGCTATGCGCGGGGACGCAGGCGCAGGCGGCGCTTTGCTTCCTCGATCTCCTGGTGCTCGCGCAGGAGCCGGCGCTCGCGGGCGAGCTTGCGCTGGAACGCTTGAGCCTCGCGGTACTCCAGGTAAATAACGTCATTGCGCAGGTCCTTCACGATGGCGAACATCAAGGCGATGAGCACCACCAGGAATGGCGAAGCCGCAACAATGGTGACGTTTTGGAGGTTGGAGAGGGCGTCCTCGTTGGTGAGCAGCAGCGTGAGCCCAACCGCGGCGGTCAGCGCACCCCAGATTGCGGAGAGCCAAGGCGTTGCGTTGGCGCGGCCGTTTTGGGACATGGATCCCATCACAGTGGAAGCGGAGTCCGCGGAGGTAATAAAGAAGGTAGCCAGCAGCAACATGGCAACAAATCCGGCCACCGTACCACCGGGGAAGGTTCCCAGAAGGTTGAACAGTTCCTGCTCAGGGGAATCAGCCGCAATGGAACGCCCCTGCTGCTCGAGGTGGATGGCGGTGCCACCGAAGATTGCGAACCAAATGGTGGAAACACCCGCTGGCACCAGGAGCACACCAATGCAGAATTCACGCACGGAGCGGCCACGGGAAATACGCGCCAGGAACATGCCCACGAATGGGGACCAGGAAATCCACCATGCCCAGTAGAAGATGGACCAGGAGCTCAGCCAATCGCCGGCGGTGCCGTTTGCGGACTCAGCGGTACGCCCGATCATCATCGTGAATTGGTCCAAGTAATTACCAATTGAACCTGGGATGAGGTTCAGGATGGAGATGGTTGGCCCAACGATGAACACAAAGACTGCCAGCAGCGCGGCAAACACCATGTTCGTGTTGGAAAGGTACTGAATGCCCTTGCCCACGCCAGACAGTGCGGAAAGGATGAAGGCCAGGGTGAGCACCAAGACGATGCCGATCACCACGGAGTTCGATGGGTTTTCAATCAGCCCGGATGCCTCCAAGCCTGCCTGAATCTGCAGCGCACCCAGGCCCAGGGAACAGGCGGTACCAAACACCGTGGCAAAGATTGCCAGAATGTCAATGCACTTACCCAGCGGGCCTGCGGCGCCCTTTTCACCAATCAGCGGCACAAAGGCGCTGGAAAGCAATTGCTTACGCCCGATGCGGTAGGTGGAGTATGCGATTGCCAAACCGACGATCGCATAGATAGCCCACGGGTGCAGCGTCCAGTGGAACATCGCGGTGGCCATAGAGGTGCCCACCTCATTGGGGTTACGGCCAGGAACACCATCCCGGTAGAAGGCCAGCGGCTCCGACGCACCGTAGAACATCAAACCAATACCCATGCCGGCGGCGAACATCATGGCGATCCAGCTCACCGTGGAAAACTCAGGCTCCTCATTAATCGCACCCAGTTTGATGGTGCCAAACTTCGAGGCCGCAATCGCAACCACAAACACCACAAACACGGTGGTGAACAGGATGAACGCCCAACCAAAGTTGTTCACCACGATCTCTAGTGCGCGGGAGGCAAAGGCCGCAAAGCTCTCCGAGCCGAGCAGACCCCACAGCACAACCGCTGCGATGAGCACACCGGCGATGCCGGTAATGGTCCAGTCGATCTTGCTGTCCTCACTATCGGCTGCGAGCGCAACTGTTTCATCTTCTTGCGCGGAGGCGTCGATGGAACTGAAGTCTGCGTCCAGCATCGTGGCCAGCTCTTGCGTGGCCGTTGCTTGAGCCTCCTGAACCTCGGAAGTCTCGTGAGCTGCCGGAGTAGTGGGAGCTGTGGGCGTTTGCGTTGGCATAGCCCCCTCTTGCGGGGCACGCCCAACCCCGCTTTGTGGATTTGTCATATTTTCTTCCATACATTCCACTGTGTGGAATATTGCAGCGCATGGCAAATTTTATGCCTCATTTTCGCCTGCTATGCACCCAATCAGGAATGTTTTGTTATCACTTTTGCTAGTGGGGAGACCTTACCCACATTGCAGAGAAGTATTCGACATTTCCCAAGGGCACTTCCAGTTTTTCCATCCCCCACCCTCGCCCGCAAAACGCAGGATTGCGAGCCCCATTAGCTCAACCTTTACAATTTCATAACTTTCAGAGCCAGAACGCGAACGCGGCGTCTCTCATGCCTGTTCGCGGTCCAAGGCAGCCTGGTACAGCTCGCGGCCGGAGTACTGCGTGCCCTGTGCAGCCTGTTTACACGCATCCTTCAAACGCATCCCCTCCGCCTGAAGTTGTTCCACCTGATCCAACAGGGAATCCAGATCAACTTCTAATTCTCCTGCGCCGTCAAGCACCACGGTAATTTCCCCACGAGCATGGTCCACGGCCCACTCAGCCATCTCATCAAGAGTCCCACGACGCACCTCTTCATACGTCTTGGTGAGCTCACGACACACCGCCACCAGACGCTGCGGACCCAGCACCTCCACAGCGGTGGCCAGCGTTTCCGCCAATCGATGCGGCGACTCAAAGAACACCACAGCCCGCTGTTCCTGCCGCAAAGACTCCAACCACGCGCGCCGCGCACCCGGCTTGCGCGGAGCAAAACCATCAAAGGCAAACTTCCCCACTTTCAGTCCGGAAAGTGCCAAAGCGGTGGGCACTGCCGACGCCCCCGGGAAGCACGTCAACTGGACCCCAGCGGCGTGTGCGGCCTCAATAAGGGGGAAGCCGGGGTCGCTCACGATCGGCATCCCGGCGTCGGTGACCACCAACACCGTCTGATTGTGGGCCAACTCCACCAACTGCGCCGCGCGGGACTGCTCGTTGTGGTCAAAGTTGGACACCACTTTGCCGCGAATTTCAATCCCCAACGCCTGTGCCAAGCTGCGCACTCTGCGCGTATCCTCAGCCGCAATCACATCCGCGTAGGCCAACCCCTCTTTGAGGCGATCAGTGGCATCGCCGATATTGCCGAGCGGAGTTGCAGCCAAAATGATGCCCTTGGGCAGGGAGTGGGAGGAAGTCATGCACCTCAGTGTGCCACGACGGTACTCCCGCAACATCGCAAAGAACATTGCAGAGGCTTATGCGGGCGGGCCGCTTCACAGTAGAATCGGCACCCGTGAACTCCAACTCGCAGGCATCCACCCCACACCCAACCCCCACGCAACCCTCAACAGGGCCTGCGCAGGTGCGGGAGGATACCGCGTTGGCGTCGGAAATTGCCCCAACTCCCTCCACGCTGCGCCTGGCTCGCATGCAATACCAGTGGAGCCGCTTTGATACCGTGACCACCGCCGCGGTGGCGTTGCTGGCGCTGTTTACGCGTTTTATTGGGCTCAATTCCGCCCAGGCAGGTGGGACGCCGGTGTTTGATGAGAAGCACTATGTGCCGCAGGCGTGGGATATCGTGCGCAGTTGGCAGAACCTGGCGATTGGCGGCATTGAATCCAATCCGGGGTATGGCCTCGTGGTGCACCCACCGCTGGCAAAGCAAATGATTGCTTGGGGCGAGATGCTCTTTGGCTATTCGCCAATGGGTTGGCGCGTGGTCACCGCGCTGTGTGGCGTGGGCGTGGTCTTGGTGATTATGGCTATCGCGCGCAGGCTTTCTGGCTCCGGCTGGGTGGCGTTGTTCGCGGGGCTGCTCGCCACTTTTGACGGCGTACTGTTGGTGACCTCGCGTTTCGGCATGTTAGACATCATCCAGGCGCTGTTCATCGTACTGGCCTGCTGGGCGCTGATTCGAGACTGGCAACTGACCGAGTCGCGCGCACTGGCGAGCCTGCAGGCTGCGGCCGGAAAACACGAGCAAAGTGGGGATTCTGAGGGGGATCTGACTGGGACGGAAGCTACCGCGCAGCCCAAGTTTGCCTGGCGCTGGTGGCGGATCGCCTGCGGCGTCTTCCTTGGTTTGGCGTTGGCAGTGAAGTGGTCTGGGCTCTACTACATGGCATTCTTCGGGGTGCTCGCAGTGTTGCTGCACGCGCGGGTGGCTCCCTCCCTGCGGCAATGGTTCCTCGATGCCGTGCGGGCTTTCGCTGCGCTGGTGCTGCTGCCAATCGCGGTGTATGCGTGGACGTGGCGGGCCTGGTTTGCACAGGAAACCTCGGTGTACCGCCATGCCGCCTCCAACGGCACCATCCCCGCCGATTCCTGGATGCAGGCGCTACCCGATGCGCTCGCGGGGTGGGTGTACTACCACTCTTCGGTGCTGAACTTTCATGCGTCGCTGACCACCTCAAGCGGGCATGACCACCCCTTTGACTCCAAACCCTGGGAGTGGCTAGTAGGCCTCAAACCCATCCTCTACCTCTCCACCACGGACATCGCTTGTGGGGAGCAGACCTGCAGGAAGATGCTCTACCTCTTTGGCACGCCAATCATATGGTGGCTCATCGTTCCGGTGGTGCTGTGGGCGCTGTGGGCTGCGGTGAAGAAGAACCAATGGCGGATGTATGTCATTCCGTTAGTGGGCTTTGCCGCAGGGTTCATCCCATGGGTGGCAAGCTACGACCGCCAAATGTACTTCTTCTACGCCACCGCACTCATCCCGTTTGTGCTGGTGATGATCGCCTGCATGCTTGGCACCATGCGCCAAAGCACTCACCCTGCGCTGCGCATTGCGGTGCCTGTGTACCTGGGCATGGTCATTGCAAGTTTTGTGCTGTATAGCCCCATTCTCTACGGGTTGCAGATCCCGGACAGCTTCTACAACATGCTCATGTGGCTGCCGGCCTGGCGCTAACCTGCTAGGCCCGCAGGCTATCGCCATTTGGGCTCGCCGACCCCAACCCCGAATCCGAGTGCACGCAGCGCCTCCTGGAGCACCACCCAACCGTTGGTGGCCAGCCAGGTTGCTCCCAGCACCACCACGGTCAGGCCCAGCAGGGCGGCTTGCCACAGCATGGGCTCGGGCAGCTCACCGAGCAGGAAGTTGCGCAGATTAAAGCCAAAATGGAACATCCACAGCGCACTCAGCAACACCACCACACCCGAAACCACGCGCGGCTGCCAGGCCGCAAAGAAGCACACAAAGCCCAGGGCAAAACGCACAATGGCGGCCTCGGTGACCAGTTGATATCCGGCGGGGTCAAGGGAGGCATCGATGGCCAATGACTGCTGCAGGTACCCCACCGCCCACGCAATCCACGCGACGCCGAGCAGCACCGTTGCCACGCGAGCAAGCGCCATCCCAAGCGCACGGGTTGCCGCTTGCCTGCGCCATTGCGGTTCCACGCCCTCGATGATGATCTTGGACAAATCCGGGGCGGAATCTAGTGAGAAGTCTGCCGGTGGGTCCTGGAAGTGGAGGTTACGGTTCAGCAGCGCCGCCCGATTATAAAACTCCTGGCAATCTGCACAGGTGGCAAGGTGAGCGTCGATCGCATCGTCACTCACGTTTAAGCCGTGCTCCTCCCCGTCAAGACGCGCGGAAAGTGCTTTTTGTACTTCGCTACAACTCAGCACGGCTGAGTACCTCATCGAGGCTCGCACGCCCGGCGCCAAACACCAACACCGTGATCAGGGCCGCGATCATCACAACAGGCAGCTCGAGCCCGGAAAAGCCCTCCGGCAGGTGCACAAAATAGATTGCGGCGAGCACAAGCAGCGCCAGCGCGCCGGCAAAAAATGTGGTGAGCAACCCCAGGGTGAGCAGCGCCCCACCGATCATCTCTGCGGTGGCCACAAGGAATGCACTGAACTTCGGCTGCGGCACTCCCCATGCACTGAACTGGCCAGTTGTCTCCGTGAGCCCAGTGAGGAAAAAACGGTCAAAGCCATGAGCGATGAACACTACACCAAGCGTTGCACGCAATATCAGCAGCGCGGCATCACGTACTACCTGCCTGTCCATTGGCTTTCTCCTTCCCGCACCTTCCCGCAACTACTGGATCCAGGGGTCCTGCACGAAACTCACCACGCTCCCTAACCCGAATCCAAATCCGAATCCGATTCCAGTTCCGGTTCCAGTTCGGCTTCCGGTGCCAGCGATGAGGGCGTCAGACGCACCTTAGCTTACGCGCAGATGGGACACGTCGGCGTCCGTCCCCGCTGCAGCACCGTGCGGCCTCTCTTCGGTAGAAGAAGCAGGTCCCACGGGTGGCAATACCGAATCCATGGTGAGCTCGTCCAGATCCACAAAATCGGGGCTCTCATCATCAATTTCAAGCACCACGGCACCAGGGTGGCGCAGGCGCTGCGGAATGCCCAACAAGTCATCGTTCGCGCTGCGCACACCGAGGCGGGCACGGCGCAACTGACGCACCCGACGCTGACGCAGCTCTTCTTCCGCACGCACTTGGCTTCGCAGAGCCAGCAGGTACACCGCACCGAGCAGCACAGCGGTGCCGACGCCCGCCCAGGCCCAGCCGCCCAAGATCACAGCGGCGATCGCGGTGAGCACAATCAGTACCGCGAAGCCACCGAGAGTCCTCCGCCGGCGCTGAAAACGATCGGCGCTGTGGGCGTCGTCAGCGATCGGATCATAGCCGCCGCGCCCACGGCGGGACTCGGCGAACTCAATGTCCTCTTCGGTGAGCTCCGCGGAATCTGCCGCGTCATCGTCCTGGTGAACTGCGGATTCACTAAGGTCCTGCGGGTCCTTTGCGGCTGGGTGAAGGAAATCAGCGGCGGCGGTGTAGGCGTCGTTGAACTCGTAAGTGCCGTCCTCATCCACCCACACCCGCGGTGAGGTTTCCGCATCCGTGCGCTCGTGCTCTTCATCTGCAACCTTGGGCAGCACCACGGTGTCTTCCACCAACACCTCGTCCTCAGACACCTCAGCATCCCCAGGGGCATTGGCGGCTTCTGCATCTTCGTGAGCCTCGAATTCAGAGGCGGAAAGGTGCACGTCACCGGCCTTGAGGTTGGGGCGGCGCTTCATTGGAAGTTCTTCGGAACCACCCGTGTAGACTACGCGGGTCTCATCAAAGGCCTCTCCAGCTTTGCGGATTGGCTTTTGCCCGCGCAGCAGCCAAGGCGCCAGCACGAACAGCCACACCAGGATGATCAGTACGATCGCTAGAGTTCCAGACACCAGCTCACTGCCCTTCTAAACCTTCAAATCACAGCGTTTTGTGCTGGCATCGGCCAGCGCCACTTCTATCCCCACTACCCTATTGCCGGGGTAAGCCGGGAGGATTCAGGCGCGCCGAGTACGCAGCCAATCTTGGTACTCTTCCACCGTTTGGGCCAGGAGATAGTGATCCCGCCACTGACCATCAATATGTAAGTTGCGCAGCAGGAAACCTTCCCTGCGGAACCCATTGTGCTCGAGGATTTTTTCCGAGGCGATGTTTTCCGGCAAGTGCGTTGCAGTCAGTCTGTGCACACCCACGCGCTGAAAAGCATGGCGAGTGCCCAGGGCACAGGCGATGGTGCCAATGCCGCGGCCGGTGTAGCGCGAGGCCACCCAGTAGCCGATCCAGGCCTCATTGGCCACCCCACGGGTGATGTTGCCGATAGTCACTTGACCCGCAAACTGGCCATCCACCTCAATGACGCAAGCCACTGCCGCCCCCGCGTGGCCCAGCTCGCGCAGTTGAATGTAGTGCGCACGCCACGCACTACTGCTGTGCGCCTGCGTCCACGTCCCCTCCACGGTAGGCTCCACTGGCTGCAGGTATTGCTGGTCTGCGATCCGCAACATGCGCCACGCCGCGCCATCCCTGACCTCCAGGGGGCGCAGCCGCACCTTATGCCCGGACACTTCCACTGTTTCCGTGTACTCGCCGAAGCCGGGAGTCCGGGGGTTCGGGGCACCCACCGCCGGCGTGGAGCGTTCAAACAGCCTACTCAAAAACACCGCTTCACCAGCTACTGCTGCTGGGACAGGAACATCACGTCCACGATGTCACCTGGGCGAACCTCAGCGGCGGACTCTGGAATGCGAATCATGGCGTTTGCCTCTGAAAGCCCAGCCAGCAGGTGTGCCGGGGCGCCATTGGCCCCACCGAGTGCCTCCACCAGGTAGTCCTGCGTTTGAGCGTCACGCATCAACCGAGCGCGCACAAATCCTCGGCGATCCACACGCGAATCCACCCGGTTAAGCGCACGCGCGCGCACGGTGCGGCGATGCGGGCTGCGCTTGCCCAGGCACATCCGCACCATCGGGCGGATGAACACCTCAAAGATCACCAGGGCAGACACCGGGTTGCTGGGCAGCAAGAACACTGGGATCTGCTGCTCACCCAGCAGGCCAAAGCCCTGCACAGATCCGGGGTGCATGGCCACGCGGGTGGTGTCGATCTGCCCCAGGTCTGCCAGCACCCTGCGGATTTCCTCCGACCCCGAGCCACCCACGGCACCGGAGATCACAATGATCTCACTGCGCAGCATCTGAGATTCCACAATCTCGCGCAACCTGCGCGGCTCCCCTGCTGCGATGCCCACCCGGTGCACGTCGGCACCCGCATCCCTGCCGGCTGCGGCGAGCGCATAAGAATTGACGTCCAAGATTTGCCCGAGGCCGGGATCGCGATCGATGTCCACCAGCTCGTGCCCCACCGAGATCACGGACATACGCGGACGCGGATACACCAGCACTTTGGAACGCCCGACAGCCGCGAGCAGACCGATGTGCGCAGGGCCGAGGATTGCGCCGCTGCTTACGGCGACGTCGCCGGGGCGAATGTCGTCGCCCTGTCGGCGCACAAATTCACCGCTGCGCACGGGGCGAGTCACGGTCATGCGTTTGCGGCCGCGGTCAGTCCATTCGAGCGGAACCACCGCATCGGCCAATGTGGGGATCGGTGCGCCAGT
The DNA here is from genome assembly GCF_024580965.1 of Corynebacterium kozikiae. Classification (NCBI taxonomy): domain Bacteria; kingdom Bacillati; phylum Actinomycetota; class Actinomycetes; order Mycobacteriales; family Corynebacteriaceae; genus Corynebacterium; species Corynebacterium kozikiae. Next base: position 21,282 of record NZ_JANIKJ010000016.1, on the reverse strand, counting down.
ATGCACCCGAACCGCTTGCTTCGGCTGCAGGCGCAGGGGGCGCTGAGAACCTGCGGAAACCTCGCCAACCACTGGGAGAGAGGCCTCCATCTGTGCGATAGGTTCATCCTGGGGCTGTCCGAGCCCACGTTCCCCACCAATATCAACTGCGCGCACGGCGTAGCCATCAATCACTGCCTGGTCGAACCCAGGTAGGGGGCGTGTGGCCTGCACTTCCTCAGCGCACATCAGGCCGAGAGCTTCTGCGATAGCAATGCGAACTGGCTCAGGGGCAATCGCCGCCTGAGTGACCAGTGCGAGTTGTTGCTCAACCGAGCGCACCTGAAGCCTCCAATCTTGGTGTTGGGATCTCCTGTGGAGCGTAGCAGGGGTGATGTGGAAACAGCCGCTCTTCTTCAGCCGTCACCACCCTCACCGCAAATGGCTTCCGGCGTCTCTACGCGCCGTGCTCTTCCAGAATCGCGCGCAGAACTTTTTTCAGATGTGGCCCATACACGGGGTCCGCCAATCCAAAGTCCACCACGGCCGGAATGTAGCCGCCGGGATTGCCCAGGTCATGGCGCTTGCCCTCATGAACCACGATGTGCACGGGGTGACCTTGCTCGATGAGCAGGGAGATCGCGTCAGTGAGCTGCAGTTCCCCACCGGCACCCGGGGTGATCTGGCGCAGCGCATCAAAGATGGCGCGGTCCAGCAGGTAGCGTCCGGTGGCCACAAACGTTGATGGAGCGTCCTCCACGCTGGGCTTTTCCACCATCCCGCGCACCTTTTTCACATGGTGTGGGCCTTGGTATTCCGCTTCTTCAATGTCAAACACGCCGTAGTTGTACGTCTCATCCTCCGGCACGTCGAAGGCACAGAGCACGGATCCACCCAGCTCATTGCGCACTTCCAGCATCTTTTCTAGGACGCCGGTGGGCAGCACCAGGTCGTCGGGAAGCATTACTGCTACAACGTCTTCATCCTCATCCAGCACTGCCTCCGCGAGGCCCACTGCGTGCCCCAAACCGAGGGGCTTTTCCTGCTCCACGGCTACGGGGGAAATCAACGACCCCGCCCGGCGAACCTTGCGCAACTGCTCCTCCTTCCCTCGGCTGGCAAGGGTTTCCTCCAGCTCAGGGCAGGGCTTGAAGTGTTCCAACACTTCCTGTTTGTTCGGCGCGGTGATGATTGCCAGACGGGTTGCACCAAGAGCAGCCGCCTCCTGGGCAATCAGCTCAATGCCTGGGGTATCCACCACGGGGAGCAACTCCTTGGGCACGGTTTTTGTGGCGGGAAGGAACCTGGTGCCCAGGCCCGCCGCGGGAACAATCACCGTTTTCACCGCGCGAAGAAAGTCAGTCATACTCCCCACCCTACCGCCGCACAGTGCTGGAAAATTGCAGCGCCACTGGTTTTTAGGCACACAAATCTTCACTAGCATTGTGAGCCATGCACTCCAAAGCAGCGATGCGTCAGATTCTGCGAAGCAGCAGGCAGGCACTCGGCAAGCAGGAAAGAGAGCGTGCCGACGCCGCCATCTGCACCCACCTCACAGCACTCTTGGCGCGGCAAGGCGCCACACAGATCGCGGCGTACGTCCCCGAAGACGGCGAACCTGGCGGTGAGCTCCTGCTCCCCACGCTGGGCAAACTCGCCACCGTATGGCTGCCGGTCATTCAAGACCACTCCCTGCTGCATTGGGGCACCTACGCCGGCCCGCAGAGCCTCAAGCTAGGCCGCTTTGGCATCCCGGCTCCCGAAGCGCAGCGAGACAGCAGCGTGCTACATGAGCTCGACCTCATCGTGGTGCCCGCAATGGGTGCGCGTCCCGACGGCACCCGCATCGGCCGCGGAGCCGGTTTCTACGACCGAGCACTCGAAGGTGTGAGCACCCCAACCGTAGTGCTGCTCTACCCAGAGGAAGTGCGCGGAGACATCCCCGCGCAGCCGCACGACGCCGCAGCAGATTTTGTACTCACCCCCGATGGAACCGTTGGGGGCACGGGCGCAGTCTAAACACATATGCGCCTTGACCAACTCTCTTCCCTCCTCCACCCTGGGTATCGCCGCAGCCTGTATCTTCGCCGCGGGCTGGCCGCCATCTTGGTGATCGCCGCCTTGCTCAGCGCGCTGCTGGGCAGCCACGAACCCCGTTCCCAGGTGGTGCAATACACCCAGGAGATCTCCCCTGGGCGGGTAATCCCGGAAGAAGCCGTGGCCGTGATCTCCGTGCCTTCCGCTTGGGCGCCGGAATCAGCGGCTACTTCCACAGAGCAGGTAGCGGGATTGATTTCGGTGACTCACCGTCAACCGGGGATGTTCGCGGCCCCGCAAGATGTCATGGACCCCAGCCTTACCACCAGAAACGTGGGCAACACCACATTTGCCCCTGAAACCAATATCGTCCCACTCAAATTGGCAGATCCACAGCTTGCCAGCATGTTGCAACACGGCGATACAGTAGATGTAATTAGCCACAATTCTGAGGTTATTGCCGCAGGTGGAGTGGTACTTTATGCCTCCAGCGAGCAACAGGGGTTGGCGCTTATTGCACTTGAAACCCATGCTGCACACACGGTGGCCTCGGCGGCCTTGGAGCGGCCCTTGGCTGTGGTGATCAGTGGCGCCCGTGCACAACAGCACCACAGTCCTATAAGGTGATCACCCGAACCAACCCCCGCTTTTTAAAGAAAAGGTTATTCAATGCTGAAGGGTTTCAAAGACTTCATCCTCCGCGGCAACGTTGTTGAGCTTGCCGTAGCCGTTGTGATCGGCTCCGCGTTCACCGCAATCGTGACCGCTTTCTCCGATTACATCATCAACCCGATGATCGCCTCCATCGGCGGTGCCGACGTTTCCGGCCTGGGCTTCCACATCATCTCCAGCAACCCAGCCACCTTTGTGGACTTCGGTGCTGTGATCACCGCTGCAATCAACTTCCTCATTGTTGCTGCAGTTGTGTACTTCATCCTGGTTGCCCCGATGAACAAGCTCAACGAGATGCAGGCTGCCCGCAAGGGTGTTCAGGAGGAGCCAGAGGCTCCTGCTTCCATCGAGGCAGAGCTGCTCACCGAGATCCGCGACCTTCTCAAGCAGAACAAGCTGCAGTAATCTGCACGCAGTCAATCTGCTGCAAACGCGTCATCGCCGTACCTTTCGGGGTACGGCGATTGTTGTTATTCCCCATAGTGAGGCGGGCGCTGTGCCTGGTAAAACTCCAGGTCATTGCTTTCTTCTGAGCCCTCCACCTCTACTTCAGGCGCGGCTGTTGCTTCAGTTGCGGCCGGCCAGGTGGGGTCTGTATCCCAAGAGCGGTCATAGGGGACGTCGGAAAGCCGCTTGACCCTCCTGCGCTGTTTGCTCACGCCTGTACCTCGGCCCTGCGCAATTGGTCGATGAGGTGGTGGACGAGCGGGGTGAGGGTGGCCATGCCGTCGCGGATCGCAGCGCGGGAATCCGCAAGGTTGATGATCACGGTGGAACCTGAAATGCCGGAGATGCCGCGGGAGGTGCCGGCGTCCACGGCACCGCAGGCCAGGCCGGATGCGCGGATCGCTTGGGCAACGCCGGGGACGTCTTGATCCAACACATCCCGGGTGGCCTCTGGGGTTTTGTCGCGCGGGCCCACACCGGTGCCGCCCACGGTGAGCACCAGGTCCACGCCGCCCACCACAGCCGTTTCAATTGCCTGGCGGATCTTCGAGCGCGACTTATGCACCGCCAGCACCCCATCCACCACAAACCCGCCTTCGGTGAGCAGCTCAGTGCACAGCCGGTCCGTATCTTCGCCGGAGCCAATGGTGTGGTCACTAATCAACACCACCAGCGCGCGGCGCGGCGGTGGAGCTGCACCCTCGGCTTCTGAGGCCAGGAAGAATGCCTCGTCTGGCTCGATGGAATCTTCAAGTGCGCCGATGAAAGGGTGGCTCATTACGCGGTACCTGTTCTATGCGTTGGGGGGTATGTGCTTGGTTGGTGCTCGCCGGTACAGGCGCAGCTTCTTGCAGTCTAAGCTGTGGGCCTGTACCGCGGGCGAGTTCTTAGGGGGAAATCCTTCTGCGGTGAATTTTATGGCGCCTTATTGAGCACCATTTGCCATACGGCCCTATTCGCCGGTGAGCGTGACCTGGACCTCGCGGGAGTTTCCTCCATTTGCATCCTCCACAACGAGCGTGACCGTTTGACCAAATTCACTGCTGCGCACAGCGGCAATCAGCGCATCCGTGGAGTCAATGCTGCGGTCATTGATCCTGGTCACCACGTCACCGGCTTGCAGGCCGGCGGCCTCGCTTGGACCGCCGGGGGTGACCTCACTGATCATCGCGCCACGCACGTTGGAGTTCGGGTTAAGCTGCACCCCGAGCATTGGGTGGGTCACCTGCCCAGTTGCAATCAGTTGGTCAGCCACGCGACGGGCAAAGTTCGCCGGGATTGCAAAACCGAGGCCAATGGAACCGGAGGAATCCGAACCGGAGCTCAACGAGGCAATCACCGAGTTCATTCCCACAAGGTTGCCGTTCATATCCACCAGCGGGCCACCAGAGTTGCCGGGGTTAATTGCGGCATCGGTTTGGATCGCGTCAATGAGCGTGGACTCACCGGTATTGGAGCCACCGGCGCGCACGGGGCGGTTCATCGCGGACACGATACCGGAGGTCACCGTTGCGGAAAGCCCAAGCGGAGAACCAATTGCCACCACTTCCTGCCCCACCTGCAGGCTGCTGGAATCGCCAAAACTCATCACCGGGAGATCTGCAACATCGCGGATCTTGATCACCGCAACGTCCGTGTTGCCATCTCCCGCTACAAAATCAGCGAGCAGTTCCCGGCCATCGTTGAGGGTAACCACTACCTGGGACGCCCCCTCAGCGGCTGCGGACACAACGTGATTATTGGTGAGCACGTAGCCGTCGCTGGAGATGATGGAACCGGAACCCTCACTTACGCCCGTTCGGGTGGACACCTGAATGCTCACCACGGAAGGCAACACCGCTGCGGCCACCTGCTCCACTGACCCGGCCGCTGCTACGGTTGCCCCCTCATTGGACACCGGCGTGCGGAGTTGCTCCAACACCGCAGAGGTGGAGGTCACCTCCTGGTTCCGGCTGGCGTACACCCCGGTGAGCGTGCCCGAGCCGATTGCCGCCACCAACGCAAGCGCAATCGCTCCGGTCAGCGGCACAGTGCGGCTCTTCTTCGGCGCCGCCGGTTGCTGCGCGGCATTCAACTCCTCACTGGGTCCCAACAGCGTCACCGTGGAATGCTCCTGCTGCGAACCCACACCCTCACTCGCGCCCGTCACCGAACCCGGAACCGGAACCGGACCCGGCACCGCGCCTTCCCATTGCTGTTCCGACGCCCCCGCCGCCGCAGCAGACTGCGTTTCAGGGGCGAATGGGGTGGAAGGGGTGGAAGGGTGAGCGTATGGGTTGCGCACCTGCTGGAAGTCCGCCGTGGATGCATGTTGCGGGCTCTCAGGCTGCGCTGGGATCTGCTCAGTGTGCGGGTCGGCAGGGTTGGAAGGGGTGGAAGGGTTGGAAGGGGTGGAAGAATTATTGTTTTCGCTGTTCATGGCGGTAAGTGTGCTCCATCCAACTGGCGGTTTAATCCAGAACTTCTGCTATTTGTCTGTGAAAATCTGCGTGAAACAGTGTGAAACGGTGTGAATGCCGCTGACATCCCCAACCTCAAGCCGCGGACCTAGCTTGGGCCGCGGTCGGTGATGCGTTAGACCTGCTCCCCCAAGGATTCCTGGGTGTGTTCGGCGCTGGGGGCGTCGGAAAAACCAGGCAAGGTCATGACCATCTTCGTGCCGCCGTCGTTGGACTCTTTGGCAACGATGCTGCCGCCGTGGCGAACCATGACTTGGCGAACGATCGCCAACCCCAGCCCGGAACCGGGCATTGCGCGGGCTTCCACCGAGCGGTAGAAGCGTTCAAAGATGCGCTCGCGGTCTGCCTCGGGCACGCCTGGGCCGGAGTCGGAAACGGAAATGGTGACGGTGTTGCGCCCTGTTTGCTCCATCTCCACGCGCACGGTACCTTGCTGCGGGGACCATTTTGCGGCGTTATCCAGCACGTTCACGAAGGCGCGGTTGAGGGAGGCGTAGTCACCCACCACGCACCAGGGGATCACCGAGATGTCGAAGGTCACGTCCGTTCGGCGGCGCTGCACACGTTCTAGGGCGTGTTCCACCACCTCTTCCAAGTTCACCTCAGCCTCAAGTGTTTCAGTCTTATCCAGGGACTGTTCGCGGGCCAGATCCACCAGGTCACCGATCAACGTGGAAAGCTCTTCCATTTGCGCGATCACGTCCGCCTCGAGTGCTTCGCGGTCTGCAATGGAAAGGTGCGGGCTGTCAGACTTATACATCATCATGAGCAGCTCGATATTGGTGCGCATGGAAGTGAGCGGGGTTTTCAGCTCATGGCCGGCGTCAGCCACCAGCTCTGCTTGCCGCGCCCGAGAAGATTCCAGTGCCGCCAGCATCTCATTGAAACTGGAGGTGAGCTGCGCGATTTCGTCCTGTCCCTCCACGGGGATGGGGGTGAGCTCGTCTGTCTCCGTGACTCGACGCACTGCATTTCGCAGGTGAACCACCGGGCGCAATCCAGTATTGGCCACAAAGATGCCGGCAACAATGGCCAAAAGGATGCCGGCAACACTCACACCCAGCAGCACAAAACCGAGGTTGTTGGTAATGCTGTTGATAGAAGAGCTTTGCCGCGCCACAATCACCGTGGTGCCGGTGTTTGGATCTTCTTTGGTGAGCACCCGCATACCCTCTACGGAATCGGCGGTGTAGCCCTGCTCATTTACGCTGGCGTTTTCCGCCACGGCGATGGTATCCCCTATCGCATACGGCCACTTTTGGTTGGTCACGGCGATTTTGTAATTGGGGTTGAACCGGCGGAACTCTTGGAGTTCCTCTTGGACGGCTTCGGGCGCAACGCTCGAATTTTCCAGGCGTGAAAGGGTGGCCTCTGCTTTAGCGTTGAGGTCCAGATCCATTGAGTTACGCAGCGTACTGTTTACGGACCAGTACGCCACGATCGTCATGAGGCCCACCGCGATTGCTACCAATGAGGCGGTGAGCATGGCGATGCGCCATTTCAGGGAGCGCGATGATGCGTGATCCACAAAAGAACCCATGCCGCCTTTATGGTCTTTGCCGTGGGCTGGGCGCCGCGAGGACCTCCGCAACATCAACGCGACTTAACTCCCTACTGGTTATGTTCCTTCAACACATAGCCAACACCGCGAACGGTGTGGATGAGGCGAGGCTCACCATTGGCTTCAGTTTTCTTCCGTAGGTAACCAATATACACCTCAAGCGCGTTGCCGGAGGTTGGGAAGTCATACCCCCACACCTCCTCCAAAATGGTGGTCCGGGAAAGCACACGCTTTGGGTTTGCCATCAGCAACTGCATCAGTGCGAACTCCGTGCGGGTGAGGCTAATCACACGGCCGCCGCGGGAAACTTCACGCGTTTCCGCATCCAGCTTCAAGTCAGCAAAGCTGTACTTGCTGGAGTCACCGGCACCGACGGCGTCCGCCGCCGCACGGCGCAGGAGTGAACGCACGCGCGCAAGGAGCTCTTCCAAGGCGAATGGCTTGAGAAGGTAGTCGTCGGCACCTGCATCGAGGCCCGCAACACGATCAGCTACACCGTCTCGAGCGGTGAGCATGAGGATTGGGCGCTCGTCACCGTTTGACCTCAGGGAACGGCAAACTTCAAGGCCATCCATGTTTGGCATCATGCCGTCAAGGATCACAAGGCCTGGTTGTTCCCGCTCAATGACTTCGAGGGCAACCACGCCGTCCTCTGCGGTAGTCACATCGAAGCCATTGAATGCCAGGGATCGGCGTAGGGAGTCCCGGACAGCTTGGTCATCATCTACGACAACAATTTTCATTGGCTGTTTGCCTACTTTCCTTGAAAAATACGGTCACCAACTGACTGCATCGCTACTGCAAAGTTACTGTAATTTTGCCAGAAAGTGGACACAGGGGGCCGTGGATAGAAAAAACCGGCAAGGGAATGCGTTTTCCGCCCCTTACCGGCCCATTCTGCTGAAAATGGAACTCAGCTTAGAATTGCTCAACCTCAACCAGGCCAAGCTGAGCAGCCTTCACCAGGCGGCGTGGGATGCGTACGGTCTGGCCGTCGATCTTCACCTCTTGGAGTGCTACGTTATCAGCCTTCCACTGGGAACGGCGAGAGTGGGTGTTTGCGCGAGACATGCGGCGCTTTGGAACTGCCATGAGTTGTTCCCTCCTTAGTTCTTCTTCTTGCGGCGGGCCATGGCGCCGAAGCGGCGCTCGAACTTCTCCACACGGCCGGCGGTGTCCATGACACGCTGTGCGCCGGTCCAGAATGGGTGAGATTCGCTGGTCACGTCAACCACGATCAATGGGTACTCGTTGCCATCTTCCCACTCAACGGTGCGGTCAGAAGTGGCGGTGGAGCGAGTCAGGAACTGGTAGCCAGTACCTGCATCGCGGAACACAACCGGGTGGTAATCCGGGTGGATGTCCTTCTTCATATGTATTCGTTTCCCTCAGGATTGAGACTTCGGGTCGGTTCCCAGCGCTTTTGCCAGAATACTCACTCAAGCAAGCAGTGTTGGCGTCTGGGATCGTGCCCGAGTTGGGTGCGAAATGATCTTCTTACATCTGCCTAGCAGCTCTCTTGTGCGCAGGTGAGCAGGGTTTTCTGCACGCTCACGCCCTCCAGGCCACAGACAACTTTGCCAATCTTACAGGGTTTTCCACCATTTGGGAAATCCTCAAAACCCCTCACTATCACCCAATTTGCACAGCCACTTTACTTCTTCTCACGCCTCAATTGGGCGCGCGCAGCTTTATCCATAAGCGCGTGGGACACCGTCTCCATCGGCCCGCGTGGAAAGCGGCGCAGCCACAGGGTGCTGCAACCGACCATCAGCGCGCAGCCCAGCACAAAGAAGCCCAAGACCCAATATGTGAAGTATTCACCCTCAATCAACCGCCCAACTCCGAACCAATTGAAAACCACGAGACCAAAGATGTTTTGGCCAACGTAGCAGCTCAGCGCCATCTTGCCCACGTTCGCAACGTGGGCACCAATGAGGCCCACTTCCCTACTCTCGTTGCCGCCAGAGATGCCCTGCCCCGTGGAGCCCTGGGCGCGTCGGCAATACCAAGCCGCAATCAGAGAGAGGATACCCAGCGCCACCAGCGAGGAGCTCCCGTAGCGGGCGAGCGCGGAGAACGCCGAGGGGCAGAACAGGCGCAGGGAGAGATCGAGTGGAATACCTGCGCCGAGGCCCAGCGCCATCATCTGCGTGCGCAGCTTCGCCCCGTGAGGCTCAAACAGGCCGGCGCGGTAGAGGCGGGAACCAACAATGAACATGCCGAGGCCCATGAGGAACATGATCGGCACCTCAAAACGCCACATGCCAAAGTTAATGATTCGCTCCTGGATTTGCGCAAAGTAGCTGGTGGGATATGGCGATGCTTCGGTTGCCAGTCCCGCTTGCGCTTCGGCGGCGGAAAGGGAGCTCCACACCAGGAAGGAAAGGAAGCTCACGTGGACCACAAGGCCCGCCCACATCCACCGCTTCACATGCTTTGAAGCGAGCAGCGGCGCGACAGCGAGTGCGGTGAGGGCGTATCCCATTAGGACGTCAAAAGCGAATACGAAGATGTAGTTCAGTGTGCCTTCCAGCATGAGGATCCAGGCGCGGGGGCGGTAGCTGCGTGGCCAGGGCCTTCCGCGGCGTAAGGCGGACTGGTACTGAATTTCTAGGCCGATACCAAACATCAAGGTGAGCAGGCCGAGAAACTTGCCGTCGGTAATGACACCCATCAGCGACTCAATCTTCTCACCCACGCTCTGCTGGCCGAGCTGCTCCCACAGAGCAGGGCCACTGACTAGGCCGCCGAGGTCAATGCCATTGAAAGGGCGGGCAAACAGCCACACGTTGGCGGCAAACGTACCGAGGATCGCAACGCCACGGGCAACGTCCAGCGCTTGGATACGGTGGGCGGCCTTTGCGGGCGTAGCTTGAGTTTGCAATGTGTTCATGGTTTTCCACGCTATGAACGCTGCGCCGTGGAGACATCGTCCCACGGTCACCACTTTGACCCCGAAGTCATGACCCAAGTCATGGGTCTGCGGGTGCGCACCCTTTTAGGCTTGAAGCTATGAGTGTGCAGACTCCCACAGACGCGTCACAGATCCCCAAGGCATCCAGGAGCTCCAGGGCAGCCAGAGGTTTCGCCTCAATGGAATCAGCATTTCTGGATTACGGGTTCACCACGGCAGCGGCATTGGCGGCGAGTGCAATTTACAGCCAGCAAGGAGGCCGCGAGGCAACATACCTTTTGCTGGCCTTCGCCTGTGCATCGTGGATCTGGTGGCGCACCGCCCCAGGCAAACTCTCCGTACTGTTGTTCACCCTATGCACGCTCGCATTGTGGGTGACCAGCGACAACTTACTGGCCCTCTTCCCCTTCTGGCTCGCGGTCATTGCACTCATGCTGGAAGACCTCTACAAAGTGGCCATCACCTCCTGCGTATTAGTGGGCTGCTACGCCGCGACGATGATCCTTGGCACATCCCTCACCTGGGTCCAAGAATTACTCAACATGGCCTCGATCACCCTGTTTCTGCTGGCAGGATTGCACCTCGGCGGGCTCGTCCTCCGCGCCCGCGAAGCCAACGCACAGTTGCGCCAGGAGCTCACTCAGGCACGCGAACTCACGCTTGCCGACGAACGCGCGCGCATCTCCGCGGCGCTGCACGACGGCTTGGGGCACCACCTGACCAGCATTGGGCTACATATCGACGTCGCCCAGCGCACCTTCCCCACAAGCCCCGAGCGCGCGGAAGCTCAGCTCAAAATCGCGCGTGCTACCTGCACCCAAGCTTTGCAGGAGATGCGCTCCACCGTGCGAGCACTCCATCCGATTGCCCTCCAGGAAGGCTCGTTGTCCGATGCGTTGCAGGCGGTGAGCGATACATTCAAGGGAACGGGCCTAGAGGTGGTCACGAACATTCAGATTGGCGCCCTCTCCCGCGAGGTTGAGCTCCTCCTGCTCAGGATCACCCAAGAGGCCCTCACGAACACCGCCCGGCACTCTGGAGCAACCAAGGCCCTCCTGAGCATTCACGAGGCGCATGGGCAGGTTTACTTCCGACTCGAAGACAATGGCATAGCTACCTCTGAGGGCTCTGTAATCACCGAAGGCTTTGGGCTGAAAACTCTGCGGGAGAGGATTGAGGCTCAGGGAGGCACATTACGCCTGACGGCAAGCGAGCAGGGCGCTGTGCTCGAAGCCAATCTGAAATAAAGGAATGCTGCTATGCCAAAGATTCTGCTGATTGACGACCACCGCGTCATCCTGGACGGCCTCAAACTTCTCCTGGAAACCTTTGAAGGCTTTGAGATCGTGGCCACCAGCACCGATGGCCGCCGCGCCAATGCACTGGTGCGCAAATGGGAGCCCGATGTAGTGGTGACCGACGCCGCCATGCCCGAATTCAGCGGCCTTGACGTGGTGCATGATCTGGGCAAACACTATCCACAGCTCCCAATATTGGTGCTCACCACGTTTGACGATGCCTCCCTAGTCCACAGTCTCATGAAAGCCGGGGCGGCGGGCTACATCCTCAAAGACGTGTCCCCGGAACAACTTGCCGAGGCGATCACCCAGGTAGCCCAAGGCGGTGTGGTGCTGGACCCCCGCGTGGCCCGCTTCGCGTACACCAATCCAGCCGCGGCGCAGCAATCCCAAGAACTGGCCATTCTCACCCGCGCCGAACGCACCGTTGCCGAACTCGTTGCCCAAGGGGCAAACAACGCAGAGATCGCAAGCACGCTGCACCTCGCGGAAGGCACCGTGAAAAATCACGTATCGTCCTTGCTGCGAAAGCTTCAGGCGCGCGACCGCACCGTGTTGGCCCTCCACCTCGCGCGGGCACTCAACCCACAGGACCCGGTTCCCGGTACCGATGCGGCGCCCCGCTACTGAATGGGACCTTGCTTCCGCGCAGGTGCCCTGAGTGGTGGTGGCGCTGGCGGCGTCGGAACGCCTCTCTTTTCACTGCAGTCACACGGGCTACGGCGAAGATTGTGGACGCGGCGGGGATTAGGAAAATTCACCTCAAGCATGTAAGCTTTTCCCTTGCTGTTGTCACAATGTACGTTTATCGCCCCTTCGGCTCGTGTTTGGCAGCTCGCTTCTCCCGGTAGTACGCCTGTGAAAAGGCGTTTTGCATTTTGCGCCGCGGATAGGCAAGCGCCCGCAGGTTTTGGAGTGGGCGGCTAGGAGAAAGAAACCTATGTCGGCTATTTGCCAGGTTACGGGACGCAAGCCGAGCTTCGGCAAGCAAGTCTCACACTCGCACCGACGCACCTCCCGCCGTTGGAACCCCAACGTGCAGCGTCGTAAGTTCTACCTGCCCTCTGAGGGCCGTACCATCACCTTGAACGTTTCCACCAAGGGCCTGAAGATCATTGACCGCGATGGCATTGAGTCCGTGGTTGCAAAGATCCGAGCACGTGGGGAGAAGATCTAAAAGATGGCACGCAATGACATTCGTCCGATCATCAAGCTGAAGTCTACGGCTGGCACCGGTTACACCTACGTCACCCGTAAGAACAAGCGCAACAACCCTGATCGCATCACCTTGAAGAAGTACGATCCGGTAGTCCGCAAGCACGTCGAATTCCGCGAGGAGCGTTAATTCATGGCTAAGAAGTCTAAGATCGCCAAGAACGAGCAGCGCAAGGAAATCGTCGCCCGCTACGCGGAGCGCCGTAACGAGCTCAAGGCAATCATCAAGAACCCAAACACCTCTGATGAGGACCGTCTGGACGCACAGTTTGAGCTGAACCGTCAGCCACGCGACGCATCCCCAGTTCGCGTCCGCAACCGCGACTCCCGCGACGGCCGCCCACGCGGCTTCCTGCGGAAGTTCGGTGTTTCCCGTGTCCGCCTGCGCGAGATGGCTCACCGCGGTGAGCTTCCTGGCGTTCGTAAGTCCAGCTGGTAATCGGAGGTTCCAATGAAGCGCAACAACATCAAGAAGGCGCGGATCGAGCAATCCCGCCGCCCAAAGAAGAACCCTCTCAAGGCTAAGGGCATCGAGAAGGTGGACTACAAGGACATCGAGACCCTTCGTCTGTTCATCTCCGATCGCCAGAAGATCCGTTCCCGCCGCGTCACCGGCCTGACCCCGCAGCAGCAGCGTCAGGTAGCAACCGCAGTGAAGAACGCCCGCGAGATGGCTCTCCTGCCGTTCACCACCCGCTAAGCGCCAGCTCGTTACAGCTACGCATTAGAAGGGGCGACGACAGCTCAAGTCAAACAACGCTCCGCCACATGAAGTGGCGGGGCGTTTTTGCGTTTTGGGGTTGGAGTTGGGGCACTTGGAGGGGTGGGGCCTGTTGTGTTGGTCGATAGGAAGCGTTGGTCGATATCCCAAAGTCGATATCACGCCAATTTCCCCGAAATCCGCCGCCCTTTCGACCAACGCAACGGCCTATCGACTTTTGCCTATCGACCAACGCAAAAACGGCCCAAAACCCAACGCCAAAACGGCCCAAAACCCAACCCAAAAACCAACCCCAATGCAAAGCCCGGCGCACAGATCACAGAACGAAGAGCTACCCAAAAAAGGCAACAACCCCCACGCGGTTGGAAGTTCAGTTGTTGCCTGATCTATCCTTGAAAGCATGCACAATTCGCTGGTAGAGCTCGCACAACAAGCCCCTCTGTGTTCTGATCCTGCGATGGTTCGGGGAATTCTTGCAGAGTCGCAAGACCTTGCGCGCAATGCCATTGACCACAACGAAAGCCCTCATGAGCTCGTGGCGTGGTACTCCCAGCTTGTCACGGACGTGCTGCACTCCGAGGGCGTTCGCAGCCTCACCAACGGCGCAGACATTGTGCTCACCGGCCCAGTTGGCCGCGGTGACGCACTCCCCTCTTCCCCCATTAAGTGGCTCACCGTAGGCGATTCCGGCACCAGCAGCGCACCACTCACGGCTCTCCTCCAGGACATTGGCCTCAACACCGAGGAGACCCCGTTTGGCGCTCAGGCGCTCACCAGGCAGCAGTGGGAGGAACGGATCATGGAGGCTGATGGTGCCGGGTTGGCAATTTTTGCCGACGCCGGAACCTGGTTCCTCCGCGCCGTCTTGGACCGCGGCGACCACGCCGCACTGCTCAATGAGGCGCGCCGCTACGAGCTCCCAGCGGTCCAAACCAAAGATGGGCTGCCCATCCAGGATGTTCCGGTGAACATTCGGCAGGACTTGCTCTACCCCATCATTGCTATTGCCCGTTGGGCGTCGGTGGCAGCCGGCTCAGAGGCCACCTCCACGCCCGAGCGCGTGGAAGCCGCAACCAAGGCTGGGGTGCTCAACGAGGCGCAAGCCTCGGATCTTTTGCAAGCCTGGGACGCAGGACTGCAGTTGCAGTTCCGCCGCTTTGCGGACCGCGTACACACCAGCTACACCACCGCCGCATACCTGCTACCCATCCAGCGCAGCACCTTTGGTGCGGCAGCGCGGATGGTATCAGGCGTGATGCGTTCGCTTGGGTAGCGCCTGCACTTGTATAGTTATTAGTTCGATGATTGTTTTGGCCACCACCCCTTTGGGGTAACGCTTGGCCAATCCACCAGGAGAAAGGGAGTTCATGGCTGGAGGAGCAGTCGGGCGTCCCCGTAAGAACAGCCCACGCCGCCGCGGCAGCACCGCGCGTGAGGAGATTCTCGACGCATCCGCGGAGCTATTCACCAAGCAGGGCTTTGCCACCACGTCCACGCACCAAATTGCAGATGCGGTGGGCATCCGCCAGGCGTCTCTGTACTACCATTTCCCCTCCAAGACGGAAATTTTCCTCACACTGTTGAGCTCCACCATGGAGCCTTCCACCCAGCTCGCGGATCTCTTCGGCGAAAGCTCAGACTCCCCTGAGCTGCGCCTTTGGGCACTCACTGCCTCCGAGGCGCGCCTGTTGCTGTCCACCCGGTGGAACGTCGGCAGGCTGTACCAGCTCCCCACTGCCGCAAGCGAGGAGTTCGCCACCTACCATGAGCAGCGCGCGAACCTGCGCCAGATCTTCAAAGACATCGCCACAGAAATCGTCGGCGCTGATGATCCACGCGCTGACCTGCCGTTCCACATCGCACTCAGTGTGGTGGAAATGCGCCCCAATGACGGCGTAGCCCCATTCCCCCTCAAAGAGGACTCCCTGCCGACGCTCGCGATTATGCTCGCCGACGCCGCCCTCGCCGTACTCGGCGCCGCCCTGCCAGAAGACAGGGTGGCACGCACGATAGAGCTAATTAACTCTCTGGAGAAATAGCCGCGGCCCGATCCAGCACCCGCTGGGCTTGGGTGATCAGAGGGGCGTCGATCATCTCACCATCGAGCTTGAACGCACCGGGGTGCTTGGTGGCTTCCTCGGCTACCCGCTGCGCCCATTCGAGTTGCGCGGCATCCGGGGCATATGCCTTGCGCACAGTATCCACCTGGGCGGGGTGGATGCAGGCGGATGCTACAAAACCGCTGCGGCAGGCGTCGATGCATTCGATGTGCATGCCCTCCGGGTCGCGGAAGTCCGCATACACTGCGTCAATGGCAAATTTGCCGGCGGCAGCGACGTGGATGAGCATCATCGAGCGCACCAAGCTCATTGTTGCGCGATATGGGCCCGGGCTGGGTTCGTCGGGAAGCCTGCGTGAGTGCGTACCGCCGAGCCCAACGGTGAGGTCTTCCGCACCCCAGAACAGCCCCACGACGCTAGGGTGTTGTGCGATGCGCTCCATGGCCACCACGGCTTGCGGGGTTTCGATCATGGCGATGACCTCAAGTCCATCGAGCTCCGCCGGCACCTCGGAGTAGATTTTTGGCACCATGACCTGGGTGTATTCGGTGGTGCGCACGAAGGCAACGTCTTGGGCGAAGTTGGGGTCGGTGGGGCCGACAGTGCGCACGATAGTGCGTTTAGGGTCGAGGCCGCTGTTGCGGATGTTGGCGTAGGCGGCTTCGCGGTCTATGTCGCCGGCACCGTCCTCGAGGTCGAGGATCACCATGTCCGCCTTCTGCGCGGCCTTTGGGATGATTTCTGGGCGACCCGCGGGCGCAAACAAGATTGCTGGTCCGTAAATCTTCATGAGGCTAAATCTAGTCAAGGCAGCCGCTCGCGCGCACACATTTCGCCGCCAATGGAAAAGGGCCCCTGCCCGCCTGTGGGAAGGAGCCCTGCCGCTTATTCGCTTAGTGCGCGAAGTGCCGTGCACCGGTGAGGTACATGGTCACTCCTGCTGCGTTTGCAGCCTCGATCACTTCGGCGTCGCGGATGGAACCACCGGGCTGCACTACTGCGGTGACCCCGGCGTCGGCAAGCACCTGGAAACCGTCAGCGAAGGGGAAGAAGGCGTCCGACGCGGCCACGGCTCCCTTGGCTCGCTGCTCCTCGCCGGCCAGGGTGTTGGCACGTTCCACGGCGAGTTTTGCGGCGTCCACACGGTTGACCTGACCCATGCCCACGCCCACGGTTGCGCCGTTCTTGGTGAGCAGGATGGCGTTGGACTTCACGGCACGCACCGCGCGCCATGCGAATTCCAGCTCGGCGAGCTGCTCATCCGTGGCGGCTTCACCGGCAACGAGTTGCCAGTTTGCTGGGGAATCGCCCTCAGCGTTGATGAGGTCGCGCTCTTGGACCAACAAGCCACCAGAGATTTCACGGCGCTCGAGCACCTGCTGGGTCGGGGCGTCTGCCTGAAGCACGCGGATGTTCTTCTTCTGGGAGAGGATTTCCACCGCGCCATCTTCATAGCCTGGGGCGATGATGACCTCGGTGAAGATTTCCGCAACCTGCTGCGCCATCTCCACGGATACTTCCCTGTTGGAGGCAATCACGCCGCCAAATGCGGAGACGGGGTCGCAGGCGTGCGCGGTGCGGTGCGCCTCCGCGATCGAGGTGTCAGACACCGCGATGCCGCAGGGGTTTGCGTGCTTGATGATGGCAACGCAGGGGCGCTCGTGGTCCCATGCGGCGCGCCAGGCGGCGTCGGAATCGGTGTAGTTGTTGTAGCTCATCTCCTTGCCGTGGAGCTGCTGCGCCCCAGCCAGGCCGGTGCCATCGGAGTACAGTGCTGCTGCCTGGTGTGGGTTTTCGCCGTAGCGCAGCACGCCTGCACGGTTGTAGGAGCTGCCGATCCACTCTGGGAACTGGGCATCCTGCTTGGCGTTTTCGCTGGTCTGGGCGATTTGCTCACCCATCCAGGTGGCCACTGCAACGTCGTAAGCTGCGGTGTGGCGGTATGCGTCCACTGCCAGTGCTGTGCGCTGCGCGCGCGTGAAACCGCCTTCGCTGAGGGCCTTGGCGACGTCGTTGTAGCGCGCTGGGTCCACGACCACTGCCACGGAGGGGTGATTCTTCGCGGCGGCGCGGACCATGGATGGCCCGCCGATGTCGATTTGTTCCACGCAGGCGTCGAAGTCTGCACCGGAGGCGACGGTTGCCTCGAATGGGTACAGGTTTACCACCACGAGCTGGAAAGGTTCGATCTCGAGCTCCTCGAGCTGCGCCAGGTGATCATCTTTGCGGGTGTCCGCGAGGATGCCTGCGTGCACGCGTGGGTGCAGGGTTTTGACGCGGCCTTCAAGGCACTCGGGGAAGCCGGTGAGGTTTTCCACGGGAATGACGTTGATGCCGAGCTCAGCAATCTTTGCTGCAGTGGATCCAGTGGACACGATCTCCACGCCGGCCTGATCCAGCGCGCGGGCCAAATCTTCCAAACCGGACTTGTCATAGACGCTAATCAGGGCGCGCTTGATTGCTTTGCGGTCTTCACTCATTGGTGATTGAAACCTCTCCTTGTGTTGTCCGCCCCCATGACCACGGTGGCGGTTGTGTTGTCCGCCCCCATGACCACGGTGGCGGTGTTGAGAACTTCTACGATGAGCTTGCGCTCAACCTTTTTGATGCGTTCGTGCAGCTCTGCTTCGGAATCCCCGGGCAGGACGCGGACGGGTTCCTGGGCGATGATCTCTCCGGTATCCACGCCTGCGTCCACAAAATGCACTGTGCTGCCGGTGACTTTCACCCCGTAGGCAAGGGCATCCCTGACACCATGGGCGCCGGGAAAGCTAGGGAGTAGCGCCGGGTGGGTGTTGATAATGCGCCCACCGAACACATCGAGGAAGGGGGCACCCAGGATACGCATGAAGCCCGCGGAAACTACGAGGTCTGGGGTGTATCCAGCCACGGCTTCGGCGAGCTTTTTGTTCCAGATAGTGCGGTCTTGTTCCGCGGCGAATTCCACGATTTGGGTGGGTACGCCTGCGCGGGTTGCCCGCTCGTTGGCGGGGCAGGCGACGTCCGTCACAACCGCCTGCACTTGGTATGCACCTTGATTGTCCAGGATTGCTTGGAGCAGCGTCCCCGACCCAGAGGCCATCACAACAACCCGCAACTGAGTTTTGGTTCCTTCCACTCGCTCCATGTTATGCGCTCGTGCCTTATGAGAAAACTCCCCCAGCCAACAACTTGCACAGCCATTTTCACATGAGCAACAGAAGATTACTCCTTATATATAAGGTCACTTTTCTTTCGGGGAATCTTCGGAGGCATCTTCGGGTTCCTCCTCAGCCTCTTCCAGGAGCCTGCCGACGTCCCCAGCATCCTGCCCTTCCGCAGACTCCACGGGGAAAGTAGGCGGCTCAGGGGTTTCTGGAACTTCTTCGAACCCGGCTTCTTCTGCCTCGTCGGGGCCTTCGGGTTCTTCGGGTTCTTCGGCGCCGTCATTGCCCTCGGCTTCATCAGCGCCGTCAGCGTCTTCAGGATCCTCAAGCTCCTCAGCCTCCACGGGCTCCTCGGGTTCCTCTAGCTCATCAGCCTCCACGGCAGCAGTCTCCGCAGTAGTCTCCGCGCTGTCCTCAACCTCGGGTTCCACCGCTGCTTGCACCGCATCTTCCGCCGGCTCAACTACCGTGTCCTCTGCCGCCAGGCTTTCGTTTTCGCCACGGCGGCGGTCGCCACGGCCACGCTGTTGCAGCATCCGAACACCTGCAGCAGCGGCGAGCACGTAGCCAACCCACACAAACGCAAACAAAGGGGTCAGCCATAGATTTGGACCGAACTCGCCGTACACACCCAGATTGCCTCCGGCGGCGATGACGAGCAGCAACATAATCAATGCCGCAATACCGGCCTGCGTGAGGCTACCTAGGAATCCCCAGTGCTTGCCCACTTCACCCGCCACACCCGAGCCTCCGGCACGGTACACCCGCCACACCAAAACACCCAGCACAACCACCAGCAGCGCCGGTGCCCACGCCGCCGCCGAGCTAGGAATGCCCGCGAGGATCGGCAGCGGCGGCAGGTTCACCATGTTCACACCAAACAGGGAGACACCGCCGGCCCCCAGGTAGACCTCGGAACCAAACATAACCGCAAGCGCACCGACGGCCACGTTGGGCAGATACAGCACACTCAAACCCCAAGCACCGGCGGTTCCCCATTGCGTAAAGGTAGACGTGGACGCCTGTACCTGCTGCCAGTGCACAGCCAAACTCACGGCATACACCGCCAAGCTCACCGCAAGGAGCAGGCCAACGCTGATGGCTGCCGCCTTGGCAGCGTCGATAATCCACAGCGCAACCCCGAACTTCCGCGCCAGCGCCTTCCACAATCGCACTCCCATGCCCGCAATGAGCGCGGTGGCGTGAAGCAGCAGGGTCATGCCAATCGCGCGGCCGAGGTGTGGTTCGGTGAGGTCGTAGACCACGGAAGCGTCGAGAAGCATGCCCCACATGACCAACGTCACAATGAGTGGCACGCCCAGGGTCAGCACCGCCAGAACCGCAAGATCCGCCAGCGACACCCGCTCCTTCACCGCCCGGTAGATGCGGCGCGAAAATCCCCACACCATGAGAAGCGCAGGCAGCATCGGCAACACTCCGATTTGCTGGCCTCGGCCATGGACGTCGATGAGCTGGAAAACCATCCATGCTTCCGCAGTACCTGCCGCCAACGCCGCCATCGACGTAGCCGTAGACATCAGCGCAATCAGCGCAAAGGCAATGCTCAACAGCAGAATCAAGGCATTGTTCAGGAGCACCACCGGAGCAAAACGACGCAGCCGCGTGCGCAAGGTAGGCAAGGCCTCCACTGGTTGCGGCTCGGGGGTCTGGGGCTCCTGCTTACGGACGACGGCAACCGGACGCGACTTCCCCTCCGGGACCGCGCCGGCCGGGCGTGTGCGGGGTCGGCGAGTGCGTTGAGAACTCATGGGTTCAACTCTGCCACGAAGTGTTAGCCAACCGTGGTTCATCCTTGTGGTTTAGCCCGCCGGTTCTGTGGGGTTTTGGAACAAACTAAAGTTATTTTTCGATTCGCTTGCTCAAATCGTTACAAACCATTACTGTTGGCTCCGGTAGATAACAACTTGGTTACGGAATGTAACAAAACGGGAAGTAGGCCTTCAATGAAGCAGTCGCGGCGCGTAGCCGGTGGAAAGCACCGCAAGCAGTCCACCTCTCAGATCAAAAGCAGCGTTGCTTTTGTTGCCGTTGCAACCGGAGCCGTGTCCACCGCCGGCGCAACCGGCGTAGCACTCGCACACACCGCGAACACCAACACCTCCGAGATCGCACTGGCAAACGATCAAGTTGCACCGATCACCCCAGAGGCAGCCCCACAGATTCTGCCAATCAACGAGTTCAAGCCATTCGCTGGCATCAACGAGCAGCTCGCGAAGGCCCAGGAGCTGGCAACTCAGCTCACCGAGGCTGACCAAAAGGCACGCACCGTCAAGGTGAGTGTGGCACGCCCTGCCGAAGGCGCATTTACCTCCGGCTACGGCCCACGTTGGGGCGCGTTCCACTCCGGCATTGACATTGCAAACGCCGTCGGCACTCCAATTTACGCGGCAATGGCAGGCGAGGTCATCGACTCCGGCCCAGCCTCAGGCTACGGCAACTGGATCCGCATCCGCCACGACGACGGCACCATCACCGTCTACGGCCACATGGAAACCCTCGCCGTCAGCGTTGGTGAGCGCGTTGAGGCTGGCCAGAACATCGCAGGCATGGGCAACCGTGGCTTCTCCACCGGCTCCCACCTCCACTTCCAGGTGCACCCCGGCGGCCAAGGCGCAGTGGACCCAGTCTCATGGTTCGCAGAGCGCGGCATTGTTATCTCCTAACTAGCGTTTGAGCTTTGACTTCCCATCCCAGCTCCTTTTTTGGAGCTGGGTTTTTTGTTGGGCGGGTTGGTGTGGGGGTTTGGGGG
>NZ_JANIKJ010000015.1:0-43978 GCF_024580965.1 Corynebacterium kozikiae | reverse complement strand
TGTGTCGGTGGTTATAGCGTCGGGGCCACGCCCGGTCCCATTCCGAACCCGGAAGCTAAGCCCGACAGCGCTGATGGTACTGCACCCGGGAGGGTGTGGGAGAGTAAGTCACCGCCGACCTAAAACTTCAAAGTGAACGAGTAAAAGAGCGTGCAGTAATGGAAGGTAAAATACACCTCACCAATTACTGCACGCTCTTTTCTCACACCCAAAACACAGGAAACAACCATGGCAGAACACCACAACCGCAATAACAACCACGAAAGCCGTGGCACCCGCGGCGGTGGACGCAAACAATACGGCGACCGCAACCGCGAAGAACACCGCGGCGATCGTCGCCGCAACGAAGCCAACGGCAACCGCTCGCACAACCGTGACCGTGATCGTGATCGCGATTGGAACCGAGACGGCAAGCGATCTGAAGACAACGGCAACAAGGGCCACAATGGCACGCGCCGCCAACGAGCCGGCGCCAACCGTGACAAGAACTTCACCGGTCCAATGCGTTCCGGCTACCGCGAAGAACGCATCAAGGCACGCGTCAACGAACCAGACCTGCCCAGCGACATCGACGTCAACGACCTCGACCCCATGGTCCTCCAGGACCTCAAAGTGCTGTCCCGTGACAATGCCGATGCCGTAGCAAAGCACATGTTCATGGCCGCAACGCTGCTAGCTGATGATCCCCAACTGGCACTGCGCCACGCACGCGCCGCCAAAGACCGTGCAGGCCGCGTAGCCGTAGCCCGCGAGACCAACGGCATTGCCGCCTATCACGCAGGCGAATGGCGCGAAGCATTGGCGGAACTGCGTGCAGCACGGCGCATCTCCGGTGGCCCCGGCTTGCTCGCCGTGATGGCTGACTGCGAACGTGGCCTCGGCCGCCCCGAAAAGGCACTCGCTATGGCCCGCACTGAGGAAGCAGAGATGCTGGACCCCGAGTCCAAGGTGGAGTTCGCAATTGTGCTCGCTGGTGCCCGCACAGACCTCGGGCAGCTCGACTCCGCACTACTGACCCTCGAGCGTATGAACCCTTCGGAGAAGGCGAAAGGGGAGACCGCAGCCCGCCTGTCTTACGCTTACGCAGACGCGCTTGCGCGCGTCGGTAAGAAAGAGCAGGCAAAACACTGGTTTAAGGTCGCGGCCTCCCAGGATGAGTTTGAATTGTTGGACGCAGCGGAGCGAATCCAGGAGCTTGAAGCAGAGCAAGACTAACGTTGTTTCCACCATGCTGGGCTAAGCTTGAACACCATGAGCTTTAGCACTGCGTATGACGCCCTCCTTTTTGACCTCGACGGCACCGTCTGGCTCGAAGGCAGGGCGTTAGATTTCGCCGTAGACGCCATCAACAACGCGCAGATTCCGGTTGCGTACATCACAAACAATGCGTCGCGCGGACCAGAGGCCGTAGCAGCGATGCTCGGCGAGATGGGTGTTCCTACTACTGCGGACCAGGTGCTCACCTCGGCGCAAGCTGCCATCGGTCTGGCGGAGGAAGTACTTTCACCAGGTGACGGCGTTTACGTAGTGGGCGCGGAATCATTCAAGCAACTCGTGCGTGAAGCTGGGTATTTGGTGGCGGAAACCGCTGATGAGCAGCCCAAAGCGGTGCTACACGGCCACAACCCGGAAACCGGATGGGCACAACTTTCTGAAGCGGCGTTGGCAATTCAGCAAGGCGCGAAGTACATGGCATCCAACCTCGACGCCACCTTGCCCACCCCGCGCGGATTCTGTGTTGGCAACGGCTCGCTGGTTGCGGCAGTCACCAATGCCACCGGGGTGGTGCCGCAATCCGCAGGCAAGCCAGGCCCGGCGATGTTCCATCAGGCCGCACAGCGCTTCGGCGCATCCAAACCGCTGGCCGTGGGTGACCGCCTGGACACGGACATCGCAGGTGGCGTTGCCGCAGGATATGACACACTCCACGTGCTCACCGGAGTCTCCAAGCACTGGGCGTTGCTTCGCGCTGCGGCGGGCGAGCGTCCGACGTTCGTGGCTGAGTCGCTGGCCTGCTTAGACCAAGAACCCGCTTTATTTGCCCCAGGGCCGCAGGGTGGATTCCAAGCTACCGCGCAAGATGGCAACATTGTGCTCAGCGGCGGTGGCAGTGCTACCAACGGCGGTGCTGGGGCAGTTGGTCTGGAGGGCGAGAAGCCCGCAACCCATGCGCTGCGCACGGCGTTGCAGGTGGCTTGGGCAAGTCAATCCCCATTTGAAGGTGAGCTGATCGCTGAGGGGCCTGCGGCACAGGCTGCCGTGGCTGCGTGGGTCTAGCTTCGCACCGAGTGCTGACCTGTAATAAAGCACCGGACCCACGAGAGAACCAAGGAGAGCTCGTGCAACACCAAACACCAAAGCCGGTACCGGGAGATCCCCGCGCTCAAGCTGTGGACCCGGATGAGCTTGTGGCGCAGGTTGAAGCAATCTTTAGCGAACCAACCGACGGCCCCACCGAGGAGTTGGAGCAGCTTCAAGCGGCGCACGCGATCCTCAACAATGCCCTGAAGTAGCAACCCGGCAATGTAGCACCGCAGCAAATCAGCATAAAGCAGGGCAAGTATCTGGGAAGAAATACTGCAAGAAAGGGACACCATGGCAACCAGGCGCAGGTTGGACGCCGAGCTTGTGCGCAGGAAAATTGCGCGCTCACGCGAGCAGGCGCAAGAGATGATTCGCTCTGGGCGCGTTACCGTGGCAGGCATCCAAGCTACAAAGCCAGCCACCCAGGTTGAGCCGGAAGTCTCCATTAAGGTCGCAGCCACGGAGGATGATGACTGGGCTTCTCGTGGCGCCCACAAACTGCTCGGCGCGCTCGCAGCCTTCGAGCCCCAAGGACTGGAGATCAACGGCGCAAGAGCCCTCGACGCTGGCGCTTCCACCGGGGGGTTTACCGACGTCCTCCTGCGCCGCGGCGCGAGCGAAGTCCTTGCGGTGGACGTGGGCTATGGGCAGCTCATCTGGCGCCTTCAAAACGATCCCAGGGTGAATGTGTTTGACCGCACCAACATCCGCCAGATCACCCCAGAACTGCTCGGCGGCACCTGCAACCTCATGGTGGGGGACTTGAGCTTCATCTCTTTGGAACTCACCCTTCCCGCAATCGTTGCCTGCCTCGATGAGGGCGCAGACCTCCTGCCTATGGTGAAGCCCCAGTTTGAGGTGGGCAAAGACCGACTCGGTGCAGGCGGGGTAGTTCGCGATCCCAAGCTGCGCGCAGAAGTGACTGAGCATGTGGCAAACTTTGCTCAATCGCTTGGCCTGGTGCTGCGCGGCGTGGTGGCCTCTCCGCTGCCGGGGCCCAGCGGGAATGTGGAATACTTCCTATGGTTGCGCAAAACCGCAAATGAGCCGCCACTAGATGGCACACTGGTTGCAGCAATGGTGCAACGTGCAGTGGAGGAAGGACCCGCCTAAATGGACACCCTTGGTCAGCAAACCCGCGGTGAGACCCGCCCCAAGGAAGTGTTGTTGGTTGCACACACAGGCAGGCCCATCAACATTGCCACCGCTGGTCTTGCGGCTGAGCTGCTACACGACGCCGGCATTGACGTTCGTGTTGCAGTGCGCGAGGGCGACGAAACCATGAACCACCACCCCGTGCTCAGCCAGTTCAAGCACGTCCCCCACGTACCCGAGTCCGCGATTGGCGCTGAGTTTGTGCTGGTCCTCGGCGGCGACGGCACCTTCCTCCGCGCAGCCGACCTCGCTCACGCGGCCGATCTCCCGGTGCTGGGAATCAACCTTGGGCACGTCGGATTCCTTGCCGAATGGGAAAAGGATTCCCTGGATGAAGCGATGGCGCGGGTGACCTCCGGCAAGTTCGACATTGAGGAGCGCATGACCATCCAGGTGGAAGTGTTCGGCGCGGACGGCGAGCCACTGGGGCAGGGCTGGGCATTGAATGAGGTGAGCGTGGAAAACACGAATCGCCAGGGGGTGCTTGATGCCATTTTGGAGGTCGATGCCCGCCCCGTGAGCGCATTCGGGTGCGACGGTGTGCTGGTCTCCACCCCAACGGGGTCCACTGCATATGCCTTTTCCGCAGGTGGACCGGTGTTGTGGCCGGAGCTGGATGCGATTCTGGTGGTGCCCAACAACGCGCACGCGCTGTTCACCAAGCCGCTGGTGGTGAGCCCGCAGTCAGTGGTTGCTGTGGAATCGCAGGCGAGCGCATTCCCCGCTGTGGCCGTGATGGATGGCTTCCGCAGCATCCCCGTTCCTCCTGGTGCGCGCGTGGAAGTGCGCCGCGGGGAGCGCCCGGTGAAGTGGGTACGGCTGGACAACCGGCCCTTTACGGATCGCCTGGTATCCAAGTTGCGGCTGCCCACCGAAGGCTGGCGTGGCCCGAACGAGGCCAAAAACATCCAAGGCGCCTAGGTGGCAACTTCGCGCAGCTAACACCACGGCTCGCACACCTGTTCCCCTGTGGAGTGGCTGTCTAGGCTACGATGGTGAGCATGCTTGCGGATCTTTCGATCGAAAACCTCGGTGTAATCTCCACCAGCTCCCTTGAGTTCGGCGCGGGACTCACCGTGCTCACCGGTGAAACGGGCGCTGGAAAGACCATGGTGGTGACCAGCTTGCGGCTGCTCGCCGGGGGCCGTGCCGACGCGTCCAAGGTCCGCACACAGGCAACGCAGGCGGCGGTGGAAGGGCGCTTCTCGGTGGACCAACTAGCTCCGCACCTCAAACAGCAGGTGATTGCGATGGTGGAGGGTGCCGGTGGTGAGTTGGATGAAAATGGGGAGATCATTGCCAGCCGAACCATCAGTGAAAAAGGCCGCTCCAAGGCGTATTTGGGTGGGCGTTCCGTCCCGGCCTCCCACTTGGCTGAGTTCAGTGGGGAACTCCTCACCATCCACGGCCAAAATGATCAACTCCGTCTCCTGCATCCGGACCAGCAGTTGGAGGCACTGGACCGCGCGGACGGCAAGATCGAGGCGCTGAAGGCCGCTTACCTGGAGCAGTACCGCAAGTTCCAGAAGCTTTCTAAAGAACTTGCAGAGCGCAAAAACTCCCGTATGGAGTTGGCCCAGGAGATCGACCGCCTGGAATTTGCCATCCAGGAAATTCAAGGAGTGGACCCCCAGCAAGGTGAGGATGCGGAACTGCAGGTGAGCATCAAGCGCCTGCAGGCCGTAGATGAACTGCGTGAACAAACCGTGCTGGCACTTGGCAGTATTGATGGTGCGCAGGCGCTTGAGGAGTTCGCTGGTGCTGGAGGCCCAGGGGGAGGCAGCGGGGATGAAAGCCTAGGCGCCTCGGACTTGGTGGGGCACGCTCTTGGTGCCCTCCGTGGCTCTTCGGACCCGGCCTTGCAGGCAATTTCTGAGCGCCTGGAGGAGGTTGCCGCGGCGTTGCGTGACGTTTCTGGAGAGCTCGGCGCATTCCTGAGTGATCTGCCCGCGGACCCAGCTGCACTCGAGGAGATGCTGCAGCGCCAGCAGCAAATTAAGGCGCTTACCAGGAAGTACGCCCCTGACGTGGATGGTGTGTTGCAATGGCTGGCCAAGGCCCAAGCCCGGCTTGAGGCGATTGACATTTCCCCGCTGGCCCTGGAGCAGTTGGAAAAAGATGTGGCTGCAAGCCAGGTGGCAATGATGAAGGCTGCGGAGAAGCTCTCGGCAGCCAGGCGAAAGGCAATCACGGCGCTCTCAGAGGCCGTCACGGCGGAGCTGCGTGGCTTGGCCATGCCAAAGTCGGTGTTCGGCGTGCGCCATGAGGTAGTAGCGCCAAGGCCCAGCGGGATTGACGCCGTGGAGTTCACCATGGCGCACAACCAAAGCGCCAAACCACAGCCTTTGGCAAGTTCCGCCTCCGGCGGTGAGCTTTCCCGCATCATGCTGGCGTTGGAGGTGATCCTTTCTGCTGGAACTGCGGGCACAACCCTGGTGTTTGATGAGGTTGATGCCGGTGTTGGCGGCCGCGCCGCCGTAGAGATCGGGCGCCGGTTGGCAAAGTTGGCCACCAATAACCAAGTGATCGTGGTGACCCACCTGCCGCAGGTAGCGGCCTACGCGGATACACACCTGCATGTGGTCAAAGATGTGGCCGATGATTCCGTGACCTCCGGTGTGGAGCACCTCGATGAGCAGCGCAGGGTGGAGGAGCTGGCACGGATGCTTGCCGGCCTGGATGATACAGACACCGGCCGCGCGCACGCCCAGGAGTTGCTGGACAAGGCGCAGCAGGAAGTTGAGAGCCTTCGGGCCGGATAATGGATGACGGGACGGGCGGTGTGAGGGGGACAGCAAGCCCGGCAAGCGGCCGGGGAAGCTGCTGGGGCAAGCTGTGGGGCAAGCGGCGGGGCAGCGCAGCCCCGTGCCGCTGTTGGAAAAAACCGCCAAAATATCGGTGTTTTTGCGCGCGCCTCACCGAAAAACGTGTGGTTGTTGGTTTTACTGGGGCGTATGAGTCTGTTTAGTCGCTCCTCTGATCTGCCCGGTTTGCAGGCAACCCTGCGTGACTGCACGGCCAACGCCAAGGGTTTCAAGCGCCTCGGCGCGGGAGACATTGCGGTAGTCAATGCCCCAGATATCAGCCGCCCGCTTGCCCAGCAACTCATCGAGGCGCGCCCAGCAGCAGTGGTCAACGCCGGCCAGTTCACCACGGGCGCCATCCCCAACTTTGGCCCCCAAATGCTGCTCGACGCCGGCATTGACCTCTATGAAGGCGGCGGCGCCGACCTGTTGAGCGCGCTGAAGGACGGCAAGAAGGGGCGCCTGACTAAGGACGGGCAGCTCTTCCAGAGCGAAAAGCTCATCGCCACCGCTGAACCGATTTCCGCGGCACAGGCGGAGGCCTCATTTGTGGACGCGCAGCAGTCGCTGATCGACCACATGGAGGCCTACTTTGGCAACACCATCCAGTTCATCCACTCCGAGGCGCCACTGCTCATTGATGGCCTCGGCGTGCCGGACATGGGTTCGGAGCTGCGGGACCGCAAAGTGCTCGTGGTCAGCCCCACTGCGGGCCACCGCAATCAGGTCAAGGAACTACGCAACTTCATCCGTGAATATGACCCAGCGATCATCGCGGTGGATGACGCCGCCGATACACTCGTAGAACTGGGGATGAAGCCACACTTTATCGTCGGTAATCCTGCCGGGATCGGGGCGGAGGCGCTGCGCAGCGGTGCGCGCGTGGTGCTGCCAGCGGATCCCGACGGTCACGCGGCTGGCCTGGA
Organism: Corynebacterium kozikiae; assembly: GCF_024580965.1. Lineage (NCBI taxonomy): Bacteria > Bacillati > Actinomycetota > Actinomycetes > Mycobacteriales > Corynebacteriaceae > Corynebacterium > Corynebacterium kozikiae. Next base: position 36,789 of record NZ_JANIKJ010000015.1, on the reverse strand, counting down.
GCGCATCCAAGACCTCGGCGTGGGGGCGATGACCTTCCCCGCGGCCGTGGACAGCGCTTCTGATTTGGCGTTGCTCTTGGCGGATTACCATGGTGCAGAGTTGATTGTGCACGCAGGCAGTGGCTTTGATCTGGACTCTGTGTTTGCTGCCCAGGGCGAGGCCTCTCCGGCAACGCTGCTCACTTACGCCAAGATTGCTCCGAAGCTCATTGATGCCCGCGCGATGGCAAACCTCTATAGCGTGCGCAGCAACACCAATCTCACTTGGTTGTGGGTCATTCTTGGCTTGCTGGTGCTCATCGGGGTGCTCGGCGTGATCGCGGGCACCAGTGGTAACGGCACGTTCACTGAAAACCTCATTGACACGTGGAACAACCTGGCCTTGAGTTTCCAAGGTCTGTTCAACTAGCTTCCGAGCTCACGCAGAAGGATCGATTCGATGGCACAAAAGACTGGCCGTGGTGCTGCGGCATTGGCAGGTATTGCATTTGGCCTGGCCGCAGGCGTGGCAGCGGGTACCTACCTGTTGGCGCCCAACCTTCCGGGTGGCCAATTGGCGCAGGAACAAGCGCTGACCGCCGAGCGGGATGCCGCTAAGTTGGAAGTTGAGGTGGCCAATGCGCAGTCGGCAAGCGCGGACACCTTTATCAAAGAGGTAGCCCCCACGGCCGTGCGCGGCGCTCTGGAGCAGCGCCAAGTGCTCATTTTGCGCACCGCAGGCGCTTCCGATGAGGACTACCAGGGCTTGCAGGCGCTACTCCGGGAAGCCGGTGCCGGTGATTCCGGGACCATCACATTGGAGGACAAGTTCTTCAGCCAGGATGGTGCAGATGAGCTCAAGAGCCTCATCACAAACACTCTTCCCGCAGGCGTGCAGCTTTCCGTGGATCGCCTGGATTCCGGGACCCACGCCGGTGAGTCCTTGGGCAGTGCGCTCGCGTTGAACCCAGAAAATGGCCAGGAGCAGGCAAGTTCAGAGGATCGCGCAATTATCCTCGGGGCTTTGAGCGACGCCGGCTTTATCAGCTACGCAACTGGCACCATTTTGCCTGCGCAGTCCATCATTTTGCTCACGGGTAACAACGGCTCGCCTGAGGCGGCATTCGCTGCGGAAAACCAAGCCAACTTTGCCCGTGCCTTGGACTCCCGCGGCGGCAATGTGGTGGTAGCCGGACGGGTGTTTGCGGCGGGTGAGCAGGGTACGCTGGCGCTGCTCAGGGAAAACGCGAATGCCCGCGAGGACGTAAGCACCGTGGATTCAGTAGACCGCGCCTGGGCGCAGGTGGCAACTGTGCTCGCCGTGCGTGAGCAGCTCGATGGCCGCTCGGGAGCCTATGGCACCGCCGCGAGCGCCGAAGCTGTAGCACCTGCGCTGCCAACCACCGACAACAACTAACATGCAGCACGAGTTCGAGGTCCAAAGCTCGGAGCTCTTAGTGGACGCTCCAATTCTCGCAGTCCGACGCGACCAGGTTCGCATGCCGAAAGGCAGCACGGCCGCGCGAGAAATCGTGGAGCACTTCGGAGCTGTTGCGGTGGTGGCCTTTGATGGCGCCCGCATCGCGATGATCCGGCAATACCGGCACGCGGTGGGGACGCGGCTGTGGGAGCTTCCCGCCGGCCTGCTGGACGTTGCGCAGGAGGACCCACTGGAATGTGCCAAACGAGAACTGCAGGAAGAGGCGGGGCTCGCGGCACAGGACTGGAAGTTACTGGTAGATGTGGTGCTCAGCCCTGGCTTCTGTGATGAAACCGTGCGTGTGTACCTTGCCCAAGACCTCAGCGAGGTGCCGCGGCCTGAAGCTGGCGATGACGAGGAAGCAGACCTCACATTTGAGTGGGTAGCGCTCGAAGACGCCGTGTACATGGTGTTGAGCCAGCAAGTGCACAACTCCACCGCGGTTGCGGGCATCTTGACGGCCTGGCAGGTGCTGAAAGGCGGCGCGCAGGCCCAAGACGCAGATCAGCCTTTCGAGCTGCGCCCACGGGCCTTGGCTGCACGGCGCCAAGCTGAGGGATTCATAGGGGACATGAAGAAGGTCCCGCGTGGCCGCTAAGCCTAGCTCGGTAGTTGAGGCCTGGCTCACCCACCTGGCCATCGAGCGTGGGGTGAGCGCCAACACCTTGAGCAACTACTCTAGGGACCTGCGCCGATACCTTGACTACCTGGAGTCACTGGGCCGCGAGGATCTTTCTGCGGTCACCCCGCAGGACTTGGAGGGGTACCTGCGGGCGCTGAGGGCCGGGGACCCCCAGAAGGGGCTGCGGCCTTTGGCGGCGTCGTCAAGCGGCCGCGCCCTGGTGGTGGTGCGGGGCCTGCACAAGTTTGCGCTCGCGGAGGGTCTGATTCCGGTGGACGTGGCGGCGGAAGTCTCGCCGCCGAAGACAGCGAGGGACCTGCCGGATACGCTGCGTATCGATGAAGTGGCGCGGCTGATTGATTCGATTCCGGTGGATGATGCGGCCACGCCGCAGGACTTGCGTGACGCCGCCCTGGTGGAGTTCTTGTATGCCACCGGGGTGCGCGTCTCGGAGTGCACCGGACTCATGTTGGATTCTCTGCCGGAGATTCGCGATGGCTTGGTGCGGATCGTGGGTAAGGGGAACAAGGCGCGGGTGGTGCCGGTGGGAAGCAAGGCCATTGAGGCTGTGGACCGCTACGTGGTGAGGGGGCGTCCGGCGTTGGCAGCGGGAAAGTCTCACGCGCTGTTTCTGAACCAGCGCGGCGGTGCGCTGTCTCGGCAGAGCGTGTGGCAGGTGTTGAAGAACCGTGCTGAGGGTGCGGGGATTCGCCAGGAGATTTCGCCGCACACGCTGCGGCACAGCTTTGCCACACACCTCATGGAGGGTGGGGCAAACGTGCGTGTGGTGCAGGAACTCTTGGGGCATTCGTCGGTGACCACGACGCAAATCTACACGCATGTGACTGCTGATAATCTGCGCCAGGTGTGGGCAACCTCCCACCCTCGGGCGTAATCTGGCACAGCGAGAGTCAAGCCCTGGTGCTTGAAGATTGGGCAAAAATTACAGCAGTGTATTTTTCCCCTTAAGGCGCTAAACTGGTGCGCAGTATTGCCTTGTAGTTGCCTAGCAAGAGGCATATGAGGAGCAACCCTTTGGGAGAGCGGCACACGGCCGCTCGAAGCTGGTAGCTGAAAAGTCAAGGAAGAGGGATTGATATGGCGGCTTCGGCGCAGGATGCAGGACTGTTTGATCGTCCCGATCCACAGGTGGGCCTCACCGGCCGCCCGGTGCGGGAAATCCCCGAGCCACCGAAGCTAGAAAAGCACGGACCGGCCACCATCATCTCCATGTGCAACCAGAAAGGCGGGGTGGGGAAAACCACTTCCACCATTAACCTGGGTGCGTGCCTTGCTGAAGCGGGGCGCAAGGTGCTCCTGGTGGATCTTGATCCCCAAGGTGCGCTCTCCGCGGGCTTGGGTATCCCTCACGATGAGCTGGACCTCACCGTCTACAACCTGTTGGTGGACCACCACACCTCCATCCATCAGGCAATCCACTACACCTCAGTGCCCGGATTGGACCTCGTGCCGGCGAACATTGACCTCTCTGCGGCGGAGATCCAATTGGTCAATGAGGTGGGCCGCGAACAAACCCTGGCTCGCGCGCTGCGCCCGGTGATGCGGGATTATGACTTCATCATCCTGGACTGTCAGCCTTCGCTCGGCCTGCTTACCGTGAACGCCTTGGCGTGTTCGCATGGCGTGATCATCCCGATGGAGTGTGAATACTTCTCCCTGCGTGGCCTGGCTCTGCTCACGGATACCGTGGAAAAAGTGCGAGATCGGTTGAACTTCAACCTGGAGATCGTGGGCATCCTGGTCACCATGTTTGATCGTCGCACCACCCACGCTCGGGAAGTAATGAGCCGCGTCGTGGAGGTGTTCGACGAGCAAGTCTTTGACACCGTCATCACCCGCACCGTGCGCTTCCCCGAAACCTCCGTTGCCGGTGAGCCGATCATCACCTGGGCACCAAGTTCCCAAGGCGCCCAGCAATACCGGCAGTTGGCTAGGGAAGTCATTGAGCGCACCTCCGCATAGAGCCTCAGCTGTGCCTGATGAACCGCAGCAGCAGGAACTGCCAGGCTTCCGGATCATCCTAGAAAACTTTGAAGGCCCCTTTGACCTCCTGCTGCAACTCATCCAGCGCAAAAAGCTTGACGTCACCGAAGTAGCACTTTCAAAAGTTACCGACGAGTTCGTGGCCTACGCCAAAGCGCTCGGCGAGTTTGCCCCCTTAGATGAAGTCACCGAGTTCCTGGTTATCGCGGCCACGCTGCTAGACCTCAAAGCCGCTCGCCTCGTGCCCCGCGGCGAGGTGGACAATGAGGAAGACCTAGCCCTTCTGGAAACCCGGGACCTCCTCTTTGCCCGCCTGCTGCAGTACAAGGCATACAGCCAGGTGGCGGACCTCTTTGCCACCTGGCAGGCCCAAGCCCAGCAACGCTATCCGCGGCAAGTGTCCATGGAGGCTCAATTTGTGAACCTGCTTCCACCGCTGCAGCTTGGTCACACTGCCCAGTCCTTCGCTGAACTCGCCGCCGGGGTGTTTCGCCCAAAGCCACCGGAGACGGTTGCGGTGGGGCACATTCATGAGGTCGCAGTTTCTGTTCCCGAACAAGCGGGCAAGGTGTTGGACACACTGCGCCTTGTGGGGGCGCAAAATTGGTTGAGCTTCGCCGCACTCACCCGCGACTGTGAAATATCCATGCAGATTGTGGGTAGGTTCCTGGCACTACTAGAGCTGTATAAAGCCAAGGCGATCAACGTGGACCAGCCCGAGCCACTCGAGGAGCTCAAGGTGGCGTGGACCGGGATCGAAGTGGACCCAGCTGTGGTTGCCGCGAGTAACTGGGAGTAGCGCGCCATTGCGCGGGAGGGGTGTGGCGTGGATCAATGCTGTGCTTACGCGCTTGGCTGCTCACACCAGCTTTCAGCACTTCTCAGACCTAGGTACACTTGAAAACCTGTGACAATTGGCACTTTTGGGCGTGAGCGGAAAGGGAGGCAACGGTGAGCATTGTTGTGGTGGCCGGCCTCGCGTCCGGGGTTGGCAAAACCACCGCAGTGGCCGCAATCCTTCAGGTGCTGCGCAGGCGGGGGCGTGACGTCGTCCCTGTGAAAGTGGCCCGCCTCGCCGGCACCGCTGCAAAGACGGACATCAACACCGTGGAGAAGCTCACAGGCTCCAAGGGGCTGGATTTTTCCGACGAACCCAATCCGATCGCTGCCGTCCAGGAGCTCCAAGCCACTGGCAAGACCATTATCGTGGAAGGCTCCGGAGGCCTCAGCGTGCCACTCATCGGGCACAAGACCATTGCTGACATCGCAGCGGAGCTTCACGCCCCGCTTGTTGTGGTATCCGGGATGGCTCCTGGCGCGGTGAGCCTCGCGGTGCAGGCCGTGGAGTTTGCGCGCGCCTGTGGCGCGAAGGTGGAAGGGCTGATCGGTGGCAAGCTGCCCGCCGGGGCTGATCTACAAACCAGGTTGATGTTGATGAAGGTGAGTAACGCCACCAACGTTCCATTCTTGGGCAGCATCAATGACGGTGTGGGCAATTTGGAAGCCGAGGAGTTTGCCAAGCTCACCACCACAATCATGCTCCCACCGCAGTGGTGACACCGCAGTGGTGACGCCGCCGAAGATTTGGGAGACGTTTGGGCGTGGGGGCGCAGGCACCGTGATCCTTGCCCGATCTACAATGCCTTGGTGGCACCTGCTCGGCGCGGGTGGAAAGGACATTCATGGAAATACTCATCGCGATCATCGGATTGCTGCTGGTCACGGTCATTATGGTGGCCGTGGGGGAGCGGACTGGCCTGCCCTGGCCAGTGCTGCACACCCTCGTTGCTGCTGGTGCGATTTTTGTGCCGTGGATTCCTAATATTTCCATCCCGGCAAATCTGATTCTTCCAATTTTCATCCCGCCACTGCTGTGGGCGCTTGCGCGGCGCACGAGCTGGCAGGCGATTCGCAGTGAGTGGCGCACGGTACTCATGCTGTCCGTGGCGCTGGTGCTGGTGAGTGCTTTCGCGGTGGGGGTTACGGCGTATCTGCTGATTCCTGCGCTTTCGTTGGCGGGCGCGTTGATTATTGGCGCTGCGATTGCCCCGCCGGACCCGGTGGCTGTGGATGCCGTGGCAGAACCTGCGGGTGTGCCGCATCGCATCACGAACACGCTGCAAACTGAAGGGTTGTTCAATGACGCCGCCTCGATTGTGGTGTTCAACCTCGCTCTAAGCGTGCTGCTGTCCGGGCAAGAGGTGAGCCCTTGGCGTGCGGTTTTGACGTTCCTATATGCGGCCGGCGCGGCGGTGCTCATCGGCTACCTGCTGGGTTGGGGCTTCGCGAGGCTCCATTCTTGGATGAGTAATTCTTCCACCAGAATTGCGCTGACCTGGGTGATTCCTTTTGCCACCTACATTATTGCTGAAGAAGTTCACGCCAGCGGTGTGATCGCGATTGTGATCGCTGCAATTACCTTTAGCTCGAAGGCGGACCAGATGGCGGAAGATCGCTTGTCTGGAACGGCGTTTTGGCATGTAGTGGAACTGCTGTTTACCGGCGTGGCCTTTGGGTTGATCGGCTTGAGCGTGCGCAGCGCCATTGAGGAGGTAGGGTCCAGTCTGTGGCACGCGGTGTGGGTTGGCGTGGTGCTTTCCGTTGTTGCCATCGCGGTGCGCGCCGCGTGGATGTACGGCATGTATCGCTTTAACATGCGCAAGGGTGTGGCCACCGGAGCGCCGCTGCGTCTCCAAGAGGTGCTGCTGTTGACCTGGGCGGGAATGCGGGGGCTCGTCACCCTTGCGCTGGTGCTGGCCATTCCCGCCGGGACATCGTTTGCCATCTACCACGAGGTGAGCGTGATTGCGCTGACCGTGCTGTTCTTCACCATGGTGCTGCCAGGGCTTACCCTGCCGTGGCTCATGCGAAAGCTCACACTGGCCAGCGCCCAAAACTCTTTTGGTGACCAAGAACGCGAGGCCCTCATCCGCGGTGCGCGGCAGGCAGCGTTGGAAACGGTGCAGCACCACGCCCAGGACATCCCTCATGAACAACTCGAGGCCATCCAGTCCGGTATCCGTGGCGTCTTTGACGTGCCGGAAGAGTTTGAACAGCTCACTGCAGAAGAAAAGATCAGGCTGTACCGCGAGCACACGTTGAAGGCAGCCGTATACCGGCTCGAGGCGCTACGGGCCTCCCAGGTGTACCTGCTGCAGGCGCGCAAGCACGCCAAAGTGGATCCCGTAACAGTGGATGAGCTGCTCATGGACGTGGACCGAAAGATCGTGATTGCCAAGCAGCGCGTGGCCCAGGCGAAGGAGCAGGTGCAATGAGTGGGGAAGCTGGGTCTATTGGTGTTGGCGAGGTTCGTGGCGGCATTGAGGCGATCCTGTTGGTTGTGGACGAGCCGGTGAGGCCTCGCGCCCTTGCTGCGGCGTTGGAAGTTCCAGAAGCTGATGTGCTCGCGGTGCTGCGGCAGATCGCCGCGGAATACGACGAGCGTGAAAGCGGCATGCGTCTGGTGGAAACCGCCGGGGCGTGGCGCTGGTACACCAGCAGGGAATACGCCCCTGTGGTGGAAAAGTTCTTGCTCGGCGGGAGCCAGGCGAAGCTCTCCCGTGCGGCGCTGGAAACCCTGGCCGTGATCGCCTACCGGCAGCCCGCAACCAGGGCGCAGGTTTCTGCTGTTCGCGGCGTGAACGTAGACGGAGTGATGCGTACGCTCGCGCTGCGCGGGCTGATCCGGGAAGTGGATATGAAGAGTACTTTGGCGGACCCGGAAGAGGGGACTGCGCCACAGGGCGGTCACGGCGCACAATACTTTGAAACCACTGAGCTGTTCCTGGAGCTTCTCGGCATCGACTCACTGGAGAGACTTCCAAACCTTGCGCCCCTGCTCCCCGAAATTGACGCGATCGAGGATTACTAGGCAAAGGGGTGGTGTAAGGCGGAGTGTAAGCCCCCTTGGCCCGCATCAGCCTGACAATCCTGACCATCCATCCACTTGCGCTCCACTCACCTCAGGCGTAGGGTGGTATAGCTTAACAATCAAATATCTACCACCCATGTGATCATGGGGTGAGGAATACATCGTGGCACCAACCGCTCGCCGTGACGGCACACCGGAAAAAGGACGCAAAAATCCCCGCGCACAGCGCTCTGCGAAGCAGCGCAACGCGGCTCAGGCCCAAGGCACGGGGCTGGGTCCGGGGCAACACCCAAGCAAGAAGAAGCCGCACCGTGGCCAGGGCAATCCGCAGAACACCGGCCAAGGCAGGACCGCTGGCAATGGAAAGGTCCAGGGAAAGGCCCAGCACAAAGCAGGCAAGCGAGTGCGCTCTCGCTACGAGCAGGACAGCGTTGGTGGGCTGAGCGACGGCCGCCGCACCAGCGAATCCCAGATGCTGCTCTCCAACGCCAAGCCCGCGCGCCGCCAGCATGTGCAGCAGCCTACCGGCAATCTCCCAGCCCCAGAGGGGGAGGGCGTACGCCTGCAGAAGGTGCTGGCCCAGGCTGGTGTGGCGTCGCGTCGGCACGCTGAAATCCTGATTGACGCTGGCCGCGTGGAGGTCAACGGCAAGATTGTGATGGAGCAGGGCGTGCGCGTGTACCCGGATCGGGACATCATTCGTGTGGATGGCGTGCGCATCAACATCAATGAGGAACTTCAGTATTTCGTGCTCAACAAGCCACGCGGGCTGCACTCCACCATGAGTGATGAGTTTGGGCGTGCGAACATCGGCGACATCGTCGGTGAAAAGGTTGCTGCAGGTCAGCGCCTGTTCCATGTGGGGCGCCTCGACGCAGATACCGAAGGCCTCCTCCTGCTCACCAACGACGGCGAACTCGCTAACCGCCTCATGCACCCACGCTACGAGGTGTCCAAAACCTACCTTGCTACCGTGCTCGGCGAGGCTGACCGCGAGTTGATCCGCACCCTGCGCAACGGCATCGAGCTGGATGATGGCCCGGCGAAGGCAGACTACGTCCAGATCGTGGACGTCTACCAGGGCAAATCCATCCTGCGCGTGGAGCTGCATGAAGGCCGCAAGCACATTGTGCGCCGCATGCTCAAGGCAGCCGGGTACCCGGTCCAGCGCCTGGTCCGCACCAAGCTGCACACCATCCAGCTCGGCGAGCAGACCCCCGGCACCATCCGGGCACTGAATCGCAATGAGCTGGCCAGCCTCTACAAGGCGGTGGATCTGTGATGCACTCCAATGCGATTTCTAACATGCCAAACGGCGGGTTGATCGTTGCCGTGGATGGCCCCTCCGGCGCCGGTAAATCCACCATCTGCCGCACCCTCGCGGCACAGCTCGGGGCGAAGTACCTGGATACCGGTGCAATGTACCGGGTGGCCACCCTGCACGTGCTCCGCGAGGGCATCGACCCCCAGGATGCACAGGCAGTCGCGCAAGCCACCGAAGCGCTCCCGCTGAGCATGAACGACGACCCCGCCTCCCGCGAAGTCCTCCTGGCAGGAATGGACGTGCAACACGAGATTCGTGGCCCCGAGGTGACCAACGCGGTGTCCGCAGTGTCCGCCGTCCCAGCGGTTCGCGAAAACTTGGTTCGCCTGCAACGCACCCTGGCCACCCAGGCCCACCGCTGCATTGTGGATGGCCGGGACATCGGCACGAACGTGCTTACCGACGCCCCAGTGAAGGTGTTTCTCACCGCAAGCCCTGAGGTGCGCGCGCAGCGCCGCTTTGAACAAGATCGAGCAGCAGGCCGTGAAGTGATTTTTGAACAGGTCCTAGCGGATGTGGTTCGCCGCGATGAACTGGATTCCACCAGGGCGCTCAGCCCTCTGCGCCCCGCGGAGGACGCCACGATTGTGGACACTTCCGAACTGAACCTACATGAAGCCATTGAGGCCGTACTCACCCTGATTGAACGTTCCGCTGAAAGGAGCAAGCAGTGAGCAACCGCGAACAAGACGAGCAGGAAACCCAGTTCGTGTATCACTCCCAAGGCGGCGAGTTCGATGCCAGCCAAGGGTTTGTGGAAGAAGAAGTTGAGGTAGCGGGCAAAGGCTACGCCACCGGTGACTTTGATGAAGACGACTTTGAATTCGACTTCACCGATGAACAGCAGGCCGTGTTCGATGAGTCTGAGTTCGGTGACATGGACTTCGGTGCCGGCTACTCCGATGAAGACTGGTCCGAGCTTGAGCAAGCCTTCGGCATTGACCCCGAGGGTCATCTGCGTGAAAACCTCTGCACCGTGGCTATTGTGGGACGTCCGAACGTCGGTAAGTCCTCCCTGGTGAACCGCTTTATTGGCCGCCGCGAGGCCGTGGTGGAGGACTTCCCGGGTGTTACTCGTGACCGTGTGAGCTACATCGCTGACTGGGGCGGCAAGCGCTTCTGGGTGCAAGACACTGGCGGCTGGGACCCAAACGTCAAGGGCATCCACGGGGCAATTGCGCGCCAGGCCGAAGTGGCAATGGAGACTGCCGACGTCATCGTGATGGTGGTAGACACCAAGGTTGGCGTGACCGAAACTGATGAAATCATGGCCCGGAAGCTGCAGCGCTCCAAGGTGCCAGTGTTCTTGGTTGCCAATAAGTTTGACTCGGACAACCAATACGCGGACGTCGCTGAGTTCTACGCCCTGGGCCTGGGTGATCCTTGGCCCGTGTCCGCGCAGCATGGCCGTGGTGGTGCTGACGTCCTCGAGGCGATCCTCAACGCCTTCCCCGAGGAACCTCGCGCAGCCAGCATCGTGGAGGGGCCGCGGCGCGTTGCGCTCGTCGGAAAGCCCAACGTTGGCAAGTCGTCCCTGCTCAACAAGCTCACCGGCGAGAACCGCTCCGTAGTGGACAATGTTGCCGGCACTACCGTGGACCCAGTGGACTCCCTGGTGCAGCTTGACCAGAACCTGTGGAAGTTCATTGACACCGCAGGGCTGCGGCGCAAGGTGAAGAATGCGCAGGGGCATGAGTACTACGCTTCGCTGCGCACACGCGGCGTGATTGATGCGGCCGAGGTTGTGGTGTTCATGATCGACGCCTCCGAGCCAATCTCCGAGCAAGACCAGCGTATTCTGGCCATGATCTTGGACGCCGGCAAGGCTTTGGTGCTGGTGCTCAACAAGTGGGACCTCATGGATGATGACCGCCGCTGGGAGCTCGAGCGCGAGCTTGAGCAGCAGCTCGCCCACATCCCTTGGGTCAAGCGCATCAACATCTCCGCTGAGACTGGCCGCGCCCTGCAACGCCTTGAGCCATACATGCTGGAGGCGCTGGAAAGCTGGGACAAGCGTGTGACCACTGGTCAGCTCAACACCTGGCTGCGGGCAACGATTGCGCAGAACCCACCACCAATGAAGGGCGGGCGCGTGCCCCGCGTACTGTTTGCCACGCAAGCCTCAACCAGGCCGCCGGTGATCGTGCTGTTCACCACGGGCTTCCTGGATGCAGGGTACCGACGCTACCTGGAGCGCAAGTTCCGCGAATCCTTTGGCTTCACCGGTTCACCTGTGAAGATCGCGGTGCGTGTGCGCGAGCGGCGCTCCAAGCGTTAAAAGAGTGATGTGTGCCGGGCTGTAATCGGGAACGAAAATACAGCCCGGCGCGCTCGTTTCGGTGGGGTACGTTTTTGCTGAGCAGGAGGAACTTTTGGCCAACACAAGCCCGTATGTGGCAACCATGGATCCGCAAGAGCGGCAGCGCTATCGGGAAATCCAGGGCCCTGGGGGTTCGCCTTCCAAGCTGCCCTCGTTGGAGGAAAGCAAATGGCTAATCAAGACGCTGCTTTCCCAACGGCCTTGGTCACTGGTTGCTACCGCGTGCATTGGTATTGGTTTCATTGCCAACGGGCTTACTCCGGTGCTGGTTGGCCGCACCATTGACCAGGCCATTGCCAATAATGATTGGCCGCAGATGCTGTTCTGGTTGCTGCTGATCGCGCTGAACTTCCTGGTTTCCGCGGCCACCTTTGTTACCGCTAGATTTTTCCTCAGCCGCTCGGATTTGCTGATTGCGCACGACCTCCGCATGCAGGTCACAGACCGCATTGGGGATCCCCGCGGTTTCGGTGGACAATCCGTGCGGTACACACCGGGAGAGCTGCTTTCCATTGCGAGTTCAGATACCGCGAAGATTGCCCAAGCAGTGATGATGACCGTGTTCCCCATGGGCGAGCTCTGCGCGATTGTGTACACATCCGTGATGATGTGGCTGATCTCCCCGTGGCTCGGCATCGCAGTAATCCTGGGTGGGCCGGTGATGGTGGTGGTTGCCAATTGGGTGGCAAAACCGCTACTTCAGCGCTCCCAGGCGCGGCAAAAGGCGCTGGCGGAGGCAGCGGGCACGGCGGCGGACGTGGTGCACGGGCTGCGCATCATCAAAGGCCTTGGCGCGGTTTCCACGATCACGCGCCGCTACCACAATGTTTCTGAACGCGCCTACCGCAAAACCATGGGCGCGAATGGTGCCACTGCCCAACTCAACGGCACCACAGAAGCAGTAGGTGCAATCTTTGTTACGGCGCTGAGCGTGGCCGCGGCGTTCATGACGCTCCACGGCACCCTAAGCGTGGGTGAACTCATCACCGTAGTGGGGCTTTCCCAGTACATCATCACTCCAATGACCATGTTCGGGCGAAATCTCGCCTCGTTTTGGGCCACCGCGAAAGCAAGCTCCGTGCGGGTGCGCGCGGTGCTCGACGCCCCCTTTGCGCCCCGCAATGAGGCAGCAATCCAAGCCGCCCAAGAATTAATCGAACACACGCCAACAGGGCTCACTGTGATTACCGGCGCGGTGGAGCCGGCATTGAAAATGGTGCTGGAGCAGGCAGCATTGGATGCTGGCACGGCGGACATGATTGTGGCGCCGCACGCCGCAGCGCTTTTCGACGGCACCGTGGCTGACAATGTCCACGTTGACACCGAGCGTGCGCTCCACGGTTTGGCCATCGCCCAGGCTCAGGACATTCCCGGTGGCGCCAACCGTGAGGTGGGCGAGGAGGGAAGCCAGCTCTCTGGTGGGCAGCGCCAGCGCGTTGCACTTGCTCGGGCCATCGCGTTTCAGCCGAGGCTGCTGGTGCTGGACAACCCCACTACCGCGGTGGATTCCGTGACGGAATCCCGCATCGTGGACGCCCTCGTGCAAGATCGCTGCGCGGACGTCGGGTTGCGGACCGTGGTGTTCACCGAGGCACCTGCTTGGATTGCGGCTGCTGACCACCGCCTAGACGCCACCGAGTGGGCCGCGCAGGTCACGGAGAAATTGGCTGGGGGTGAGCGCTGATGGCTGCGCATACCTTCCCACTGGCGAGCTGGCCAGAAGTCCGCAGAGAGGTTGTCCGGCAAATCAAGGCCGTTCCGCATGCCGCCCGCAATTCAGTATTCGCGGTCTTCCTATTGGGCATCGGTGCGGCAATGGGTGTGGCGGTGCCGCAACTCATGGGGCGGATCGTGGATGTAGTCCGGGAGGGACAAGCCGCTTTGGGTGGCAACCCCACCCAAGACTTATTGCTCCTCAGCGTGGTGTTAGCCGTTGCCGCCGTGTGCGGCGGCGCATGCAATGCTCTGGGTTTTTACACGATTGCCACGGTGTCTGAGCGCGTGATTGCGAATCTGCGCGAATCGATGATCACCACCACGCTGAACCTGCCTGTCCATGAGGTGGAAAGTGCTGGCACCGGGGACATCGTGAGCCGCGCAACAGATGACGTCCAGGAGGTTTCAAAAGCCGTCACGGAGTCGCTGCCACAGCTCAGCGTCGGTGTGTTCGCGCTGGTGGCAACGGCGGTGTCTATGGTCGCGCTGGACTGGCACTACCTGCTCACCATAGTCCTGGTGCTCCCAGTGTATGTGCTGGCGGCCCGGGCGTACCTCGCTCACGCACCGCAGCGTTTTGCCGCCGAGCGCGCCGCAATGGGGCAGCGCGCCCGCAGGGTGCTGGAGGCAATCCGCGGCAAGGCCACGCTGGATGCGTTTGGGATGTCTGCGGCAACGCACGGGCAGATCTTCCAGGCGAGCTGGAATGCGGTGTTGCTCGGCGTGCGCGCACGGCTTAGCATGTTGGTGCTCAACCTGCAGACGGTGGTCGCGGAGTGGCTGTTGCTTTCCGCGGCGCTGCTGATGAGCTTCTGGCTGGTAAGCCAAGGGCAGATTACGTTAGGCGCTGCTACCGCGAGCGTATTGCTGGTGATCCGGGTTCGTAACCCGATCATGCAGCTCATGCGCGTGCTGGACTCCCTGCAATCCGCGTATGCATCGCTCGCGCGCATCGTGGGAGTATCGCTGAATCCTCCGGTGGCCGTGCCTGATGCCGGTGCGCCTGCCCCGCGCGGCGAGGTACGCCTGGACAACGTGAGCTTTGCATATGGCGAGGGCATGTGGGCGGTGAAGGACATCAACCTGCACATTCCAGCTGGGCATACGGTTGCCATGGTGGGTGCCAGCGGCGCAGGAAAAACTACCGTGGCCGCGCTGATCGCGGGCTTGCGCTTGCCTGATGCCGGCAGCGTGAGCATTGATGGGGTGGAGGTAGCACGGCTTTCCGACGCCGAGCGCCGCTCGCGCCTAGCGCTGGTCTCTCAGGAGGTCTACATCTTCTCTGGAACGCTGCGCGAGGATCTGCTGCTGGCCAAGCCCGATGCCACTGACGAGGAACTCATCCAGGCGATCACCCGCGCGCAGGCCTTAGCGTGGTTCGAGCATCTCCCCGACGGTTTGGACACCCAGGTGGGTGCCCAGGGCCTTCCGATTGAGCCGGTGGTGGCGCAGCAACTCGCCCTCGCGCGTATCCTCCTCATGGATCCCGCCGTGGTGGTGATGGACGAGGCCACCGCGGAGGCCGGCTCCGCCGGGGCCGGCACCCTGGACGTTGCCGCAGCCGAAGTGACCGAAGGCCGCACCGCGCTCACCGTGGCCCACCGCCTGGACCAGGCCCGCAGGGCTGACAAAGTGGTGGTGATGGACGCGGGCCGAATCATTGAGCAAGGCACCCACGAAGAGTTGATTGCACTGGGCGGCCGGTATGAGCAATTGTGGTCTGCATGGAGCGCCGGGCGCGACAGATGATGCAGAGCGCCGGGCGCGACAGCTGATACAGAGCGCTGCAGGGTGCGTGGCGCGACAGCTCGATACAGAGCGCCAGGCGCTGGGCGCGAAGGCTCGATCAGCGGCGCACGTACAGGAACGCGTCCACCCGGTAGGGCAGCGTTACTTCCTGGCCCGCGCTGAACCCAAGGTGCTCGAAGAGATACCAGTTCAGGTTGGCGGTCATCTTGGCGCGGGTTTCCGCCTTGGCGCGCAGCCAGTAGCTGCGCGTGTGCATCAACGTATGCAGGTCCTCCACAGGCAGTGTCTGCTCAAAGCCGCTGCGCCAGGTGTGCTGAAGCGCCCATGGCGTACCGACGTCCGGCAGGAAGCCTTGGGCTAAGGTGTCACCGGAGTGCGAGATTCTGGTGAAGCGGTGAACCCACGGGACGGTGACGTCGAGGGTATTCCATATGAGCAACAGGGGGGCGTCGGTACGTCCGATCCGAGCCATCTCAGCGCTGGCGGCGGCGGTGTCTACCCAGTGCCATGTTTGGGCGCAGCACATGGCGTCTATGCTGCCGCTTTCCAGCGCGGTGTGCTCTGCGGTGGCGCAGATTCGCGGGACGTGCGGGTCGGTGATTTCATTCAGCATCGCGAGGCTGGGGTCCACGCCGATCACACGGTGGTTGGCTTGGGTGAGGATTTCGGTGAGTTTGCCGGTGCCGCAGCCGATATCCGCCACCGTGAGCGGCGCGGTGCCGAGGGCCTCTTGCAGGATTTCTGCTGGGTAGCTGGGGCGGATCGCGTGGTATTCCGCCGCTGGTGCTTGGTAGGCACTCGCGGTTTGGGTGCGGTGTTCGCCGCTGTGAAACGTGGGGGAGTGTTTTCTTGAGATCGGCGGAATGTTCACCGTGGAAATGTTACCGCAACCCCCGTGGGGGTGGCGGATCACGTTTCTGCAGTACATGCCCGCTAAACTAGTGAATCACCTTATGCCTTAAGGGGTGGGTGTGTTTGGTTGGCTCGGCACCCAGCGAGCTGGCACCAATGCCCACCAGCAACAATTGTGAAGCTTTCCTCTTGGGAAAGCCGCGTTTCATGACCCTAAGAGAAAGGGATCCGCATGTCTACCACTCGTGTGAAGGCATTGATCGGCACCATTTCCGCTGCCGCACTTGCACTCGTGGGCTGCTCCAGCAGCTCCAACACCTCGACTGATTCCAGCGCCGCGGCGGGGGAGACCTACCGCATTGGCATCAACCAACTCGTGCAGCACCCAGCCCTGGATGCTTCCGTTGCTGGTTTCAAGCAGGCTTTTGCTGACGCAGGCGTTGAGGTGGAGTTCACCGAGCAGAACGCAAACGGCGAGCAGGCAACCGCGCTGACCATCGCGCAGACCTTTGCCAACGATGACCTGGACCTCGTTCTCGCAGTGGCCACCCCAGCCGCACAGGCAACGGCACAGAACATCACGGACATCCCGGTGCTGTTCACCGCAGTGACCGACGCCGAAAGCGCCGACCTGGTGGATTCCAACGAAGCCCCAGGCGGCAACGTGACCGGCACCAGCGACGCAGCCCCAATTGCTGACCAGTTGGACCTGCTCAAGCAGCTCGTGCCAGACGCTGACTCCATTGGCATCGTGTACTCCTCCGGTGAGGTGAACTCCCAGGTGCAGGTTGACCAGGTGACCGAGGCCGCAGGCCCACTTGGCCTGGAGGTTCGCACCCAGACCGTTGCCGCTGTGACCGAAATCCAGCAGGCTGTGGACGCTTTGGGCGATGTGGACGCTATCTACGTGCCAACTGACAACATGATTGTTTCCGGCATCTCCTCCCTGATCCAGGTTGCTGAGCAGAAGCAGATCCCCGTGATCGGCGCTGAGGAAGGCACCGTTGAAGGTGGCGCAATTGCCACTGTGGGTATTGACTACAGTGCTCTTGGCCGCCAGACCGGTGAAATGGCGCTGCGAATCCTGCGCGATGGCGAGGACCCAGCAACCATGGCTGTGGAAACCGCAACCACCCTTTCTACCGTGGTGAATGAGGAAGCCGCGGCAGCCTTCAACGTTGAAATCCCTGAAGCAGTGCTGAATGAGGCAACCACTCTATGATCGGCTCACTTGAGGTAGGCGTCATCTATGGCATCGTTGCCATTGGCGTCTACCTCACTTTCCGCGTTCTGAACTTTCCCGACCTCACGGTGGACGGCAGCTTCACTACTGGTGCAGCAACCGCCGCGATTGGCATTGCTAACGGTTGGAATCCGTTTGTGGCAACCGCCTTGGGCTTTGTTGCCGGTGCCATCGCTGGCTTGATCACCGGTTTGCTGCACACCAAGGGCCACATTGATGGCCTCCTGGCCGGCATCCTCACCATGATTGCGCTGTGGAGTATTAACCTGCGCATCATGGGTGGGGCCAACATTCCGATGCTGCGCGTGGACACGGTGTTCACACCTCTGCGTGAGGCTGGCCTGCTGGGCACTTGGGGCGGGGTAGCAGTGCTCATTGCCGTGGTGCTGGTTGCCGTGGCGCTCGTGGTGTGGTTCCTCCACACGGACCTTGGCATGAGCCTGCGCGCCACCGGCGATAACCCCGCGATGATCACCAGCTTTGGTGTGTCCACGGACTTCACCAAGGTGCTCACCCTGATGCTCTCCAACGGTCTGGTAGGCCTGGGTGGCGCGATGGTTGCCCAGTACCAGGGCTTTGCAGATATCTCCATGGGTATCGGCCTCATCCTCATCGGCCTGGCGTCTGTGATTATGGGCCAGGCAATCCTGGGCCAGTCCCGCATTTGGGTTGCAGTGGTGGCCGTGGTGCTCGGTGCTGTGCTGTACCGTCTGATCATCTTCGCGGCCCTGCAGGTTGGCCTGAATCCCAATGACATGCGCGCCGTGTCCGCCGTGCTCGTGGTGGTTGCTTTGCTGCTGCCGCGGTGGAAGGGCAAGTTTGCATCCAAGCCAGGGAAATCGGCTAAGGCCGGTGGGGCTGGAAGTTCTTCGGCACAAAGGAAGCAGGTGACCGCATGACCAAGCCAATGCTGCGCGTAGCAGGTATCCGCAAAACCTTCTTCCCTGGGACGAACAACGAACGCGTTGCCCTCAACGGCCTGGACTTGACCCTGGCCCCAGGTGACTTTGTGACCGTGATCGGCTCCAACGGCGCCGGCAAGTCCACCTTGCTCAATGCTGTTGCCGGCCGGTTGTTCATGGATGAAGGTGCCATTGAGATCGACGGCACCAATGTGAACAAGCTGCCTGAGTACAAGCGTGCCCGCTATGTGGGCCGCGTGTTCCAGGACCCGCTGGCAGGCACCGCGCCAAACCTCACGATTGAGGAGAACTTGAGCCTCGCGCTGCTTCGCGGCAAGCGCAGGGGCCTCGGGCGCGGTCTCACGGCGGCGCGGCGGGAAATGTTCGCCGAGGAACTCAAGAGTTTGGAGTTGGGTCTGGAAGACAGGCTCACCGCCAAGGTGGGGTTGCTTTCCGGTGGTCAGCGGCAGGCGCTTTCCCTGCTCATGGCCGGGTTCACAAAGCCGAAGATCATGCTTCTCGACGAGCACACAGCCGCCCTTGATCCCCAACGCGCGGATCTGGTGACCACCCTCACCCAGCGGATTGTTGCCGACGGCAACCTGACTACGCTGATGGTGACGCACAACATGGAGCAAGCCATCCGCCTGGGCAATCGACTCATCATGATGCATGAGGGCCAGATTGTCTATGAGGCAGACGAGGCCACCAAGGCTAAGCTCACTGTCCGTGACCTCCTCCAGGAGTTCGTAAACATCAAGGGCGCCACGCTCTCTGATAAGGCGTTTTTGGGCTAGTTCGCCTCCTGGTTTTCGCGCACCCTCCACCCCCTGCGATGATCGCGGGAATGGAGGGTGTTCGCGTTTGTGGGGAAGGTGAGGGAGGTGGGCCTAGCCTTCCAGCTCCTTTTTCACCTGCGCGTCTTGGGAGGCAGCAACCAGCAGACCAGCTAGGGCTTGGAGCACCGCTTCCACATTTTCCGTGTCCGAGGACAAAGCAGAGTAGACCTCCTGGGATTCCTGTGCAGACCCCAGAATGGCCATGAGGCCTTTTTGTTTGAAGCCAGCTGCGGCGGCGAGCTGGTCGGCATCATTCTCACCGGCCATGTCTTGGATCTGTTTGTCCTCAACAAGTTTGCCGTAGCACGCGCGGATGGCACCTTTCTTGGCTTCATCAGACGCGCTGATACCGGCAGCACTGAGGATTTCATTGACCTTTTCCACCGCGGCATCGAAGGCTGTCTTGACCGGGGAGCTTTCTGCTACTGGCTGACCATCAAAGCCAGGGAGTTCAATCGTTCCGTCAATATCGCCTTTCGCTAGGCCCAGGTCTATTTCGGTTTCCCTTTCTTCCACAGCCACACCGACGATTTCCAACCCGGTGGTGAGGTCATCATCATCAACCTGGCGGTCCAGGTTGAGGTCTTTGGCCAGCCAGGCACAAAGAATTGCACGCTTGTGGAGCATGGGGTCTTGATAGTCAATGATCTGGCTCAAGAACTCCCAAGCGTTCGTGTACTTGATGCAGTTTGCGCGAAACGCCTTGCCCTCGGCAAATGCTTCCTTGTCACCTCGAATACGCGCGTCCCGAATGTGATCGTTCCACTTGCTTCGAATCGCGGAGATTGTACCTTGGATAGTCTCGCCGGATTGGTTACTAATGTAGGCGGCGGCAACGGCGTCCAGTTCCTCGGCTGTATAAAACTCCGCTGCGTCCAGCTCTTCGCCGAGGTCATCGAGTGCGTTCGCCGGAATATCGGTGTGAATGAAAGCCTCATTGAAGTAGGGCTTAAAGGAATTCACGATCGCCTGCGGGTCATTAACGAAGTCCACCACCATCGGAGCCGGCTTCTTAGGGAACGTCCGGTTGAGGCGCGAAAGCGTTTGCACCGCCATCACCCCAGAGAGTTTTTTGTCCACGTACATGGCGCACAGGCGTGGCTCGTCAAAACCGGTTTGGAACTTGTTGGCCACAATGAGGACTTTGGCATGCTCGTTTTCCCGGAAGTGCATTGCCGTGTCAGTCACGCCATTGAGCGAGTATTCCGTTACGGTGTTCTCACCCATTTCCAGGGAGCCAGAAAAAGCTACAAGCGTGGTCATGTTTTTGTAGCCCTGCTTGGCAATGTACTTGTTCATCTCCAATTGCCAGGTGAGTGCTGCTTGCCGGTCTGCGGCAACAACCATTGCCTTTGCTGTACCGCCCAGGTGGGACATCACATTGCGGCGGAAGTGTTCAACGGCAACTACCACCTTCTGTGCAATGGAGGTGGGGTGCAGGCGAGCGAAACGAACCATGTCAGCCACCGCGGCGGACTCGTCCACCATTTCGGTGCGGCCCAGTTCATCTTTGATTCGGGCGAACATGGCGTAGGTGGAGTAGTTAGCTAGGACGTCGAGAATGAACCCCTCCTCGATGGCTTGGCTCATGGAGTAGACGTCAAAGGCTGCATGCTTGGTGTTGTCATGAGGGTCGGGAACACCGTAGGTGGCCAGAGTCTTGCCTTTCGGCGTTGCTGTGAGTGCGATGAAGGAAATGTTTGCGGAATTTGCCACGGCGGTATCTACTGCCATGAGCATGTCATCGCTACTAAAGTCCTCGTCCTCGCTGCCTGGCTGTTCAACTGTCACTAGGGTTTCACGCAGCTTCTTTGCTGCTTCGCCGTGCTGGGATGAGTGTGCTTCGTCAATGATGACGCAGTACTTTCTTCCCGCCAGTGCTTCGTTGGTTTCCATAATCCTTGCCAGCGCTGGGAAGGTTTGAATGGTGCACGAAATGATGTGCCCACCTTCTGACAACGCCTTTTCCAGCTTTTTGGATTTGGAACCAAGTTGATTGTCCACGGCCACAACCATGCCCTCGGAGGCCCGCATGAGGTCGAGGCCTTCTTTGACGTTATCGTCCAACGCCCTTCGGTCAGTGACCACGATGACGGAATTGAACAGCGGTTGGCCATCGGTGTTACACACGCGGTTTGCCCTATGGGCGAGCCAGGCAATCGTTTTGGTCTTGCCTGATCCAGCCGAGTGCTGAATTAGGTAGCGCCCACCCACACCGTTGGTTGCCATGTCTGTGAGCACGCGCTCGCAGGCCCGCAACTGGTGGTAGCGAGGGAAGACAAGGCGGCCTGCATTGCCTTTCTTGGCTGGTTCCCATAGTGCGTAGTCGCGAAGGATCCGTAGGAATAACTCTGGTGCCAGTACTTCTTGCCATAGGTAGGCGGTATCGGAGCCTTCGGGGTTTGCCGGGTTGCCTGCGTGGAATCCGTTGCCTTTGTTGAAAGGCAGGAAGAAGGTATCTGCGCCGGCGAGCACCGTGGCCATGTAGACCTCTTGGTTGGAAACGGCGAAGTGCACGAGGGCGCGCCCTGGCATCAACAGTGGACGGTTCTTGTTTGGTACACGGTTCTGCCGGTATTGCTTGATGGCATCAGTAACGGCCTGGGTGTTGTCCGTTTTCAGCTCCATGGTGACTACCGGGACGCCGTTGACGGTAAGCACGAGGTCGAGGGTTTCGGTGGAGTTCACATCAAAGCGCACTTGACGCATCACACGGAGGCGATTCATCCGGGCCTTCGCGGCGATATCTGTGTACAGCGGGTTCTCTGGAAAGAACTGCACCATATTGGCAAAGCTGGCCTTTTGCCGTCCACGTTGGGAGTGGGAGAAGCCGTCCCGCAAGGTCCCCAAGAGGCCACCGGATACCTTCTTGGTCCGTGCGGTGAGTTTTGGCGTGGAGTTCAGTTTTTCAACGAGGCGGTCGAGCAGCTTGTTTACTGCCACTTGCCGGTCGGTGCCGGTAAGCTTCGCGGGGACGGCCTTCTCAAATTCTTCGGGGTACTGGGTTTGCAACCAATAGAGAACGTCTCCGACGTGCAACGCACGGGCTACATCCCATTCAGCATTAGATGCGTCATGCACCCAGCCTGCCTGCTGGAGCGCGGCGACGATCGTATCTTCAAAACCTTTCTCAAGGTAATTGGCCATTGCCTTTTCTACTTGTGAATCAGTCATGTTTTAGACCTCCACTTTTCCGGTCACTACGTCCGTGATGAGCACCTGACGGCGTTTGAGCAAAAGCTCCTTTAACTCAATACATTCGGTGATGATGGTGTCAGTTTTGGCCGTCTCCTCATCGAGGAAGTCCGCGATACGATGCTGCGTGTCGAGGTCGGGGAGGGGAATTCCGTAGTTCCGCAACGTAGACATATTTAGCGTCGGAACAGTCCCCGGATTTAGAATTAAGTCGATATTCAAAATACTCAAAGCGTATGGGAAGAATCGGGTGCAAATTGAATCCTGGCGTGGAATTAATGCGAGCATGTTGTTGTCAATGCAGCATGTGTATTGATTGATGCGGACTTTCTTAAGGCGCACAGCTTCGCCAATTTTCGCAACGATCGCACTGGCGGGTGGAATTAAAGTGGCACTCAGTTGCCTGGCTTTTTCGGCTGAAACGCTATTAGCCTTGTCTATGATAGTCAAGCCGTCTGCTGCCACTTTGGACAAGGACGAAACTTTGTAAAAAGGATACTGTTGGTCTGTAACTCCCTGCTCGTCAATGGGAAAACCAGTGCCTGAAACAAACCTGCTGAAAAAATGTAGTTTCACCTTCGGATGCGAAGCCATTGTTTCTGAATCGGGGATGCCGTGGGACACTGCTTGGGTGACTGACCTTAATTTTCGGCTCTCCAACAACTCCACATACTCGTCCAGCTCGGCCACTAGGGTGTCGATCTGTTTGGTTTCATGGTCGAGATAGTTTGCGATACGACGTTGCGTTTCAATGTCCGGGAGAGGAATCCGGAATCTTGATAGTTTCTCTGCCGGCAAGTGGGAAATAGATACTGTATTGATAAGGCGAGCAAAGTTGCCTTCCAAAAACGCACTTAAGAAGACATAAAGTAGATATCTCGGCTCACTTAAGCCGTCAATCTTGCGGACTCGGAGAACGGAATTTTGAAAACCGCAATTTTCTAAGTCTTCTAGGGCAATGGCTGGCTTGCCGCTGGCTCCACCTTCTGCTAAAAGCAAGTCGCCAGCACGAATGTCAAGGGCGCACGCTTCGGATTTTGTGAACCACATTTCGCGCTCGGAGTGTTCCATGTCGAGGATGCCATAGTCTCGGATGTTCGCGGCGTGGACGTACCGTTGCAGAACGTCATTTGAATTCTTTGGCGTATTTGTGACCATTTTTCCGAGCATTACTTCTGTTGCAAATCCCACCGGCACCATAGGAAACGCAGCCATTATTTCTGTACCTCCGCCAACAGCTTCTGGATCAAGGCCAGCTTTTCGTCGATCTTTCGGTCGAGTTCTTCCAACGTTTCGGTTTCTTCGGGCTTGTAGAACAGTCGGGTCATTGGGATTTCGTAGCCGATCTTCACATCGGCTTCGTTCCACACAAGGTCTGGGGCGAAGGGGTACACCTCACGCGCCATGTGCTCTTCGATGTTTTCAGTTCGTGGTATGCGCTCCACAATCTTTGAACCTGCATCAATCACTGGGTTGCCTTTGTGATCGATAGCTTCTGGCGCGGTGTCATCATCCACTGCTACAGCTTGCATGATGTGTGCGAGCAGGGTTGCACTCATCTTTAAGCCAGCGGCCTTTGCCTGGGTCTTTAAGTGGTTGGGGAGATCATTCCATGCCACGCCCTCACATGAACGAATCACAGCTTCATGTCCGGTGAGGGCGGACTTGTGCTCCATAGCTGCTCGCACGGTGTCGTCGGTAATAAGCGTTGCGTAGTGCTTCACCCGGAACATTGGCACGTCATAGAAAGAGAGGTCCTTCGCGGTGACAATTTTGGAAAGCTCTGGGTCAGCCTGATCGAACTGCGCGTACAGAGTTGAAATCGCTGCGCGGTCTTCCTCGGAGAAGTAGCGGCGCTTATTGCCCATGGACTTGCGCATTGGAGTCCACTGTGCGGTTGCGTCGATGAGCTGAATCTTGCCTCTACGCCGTGGCTCCTTGTTCTTATCCACGATCCAGATATAGGTGGCAATGCCGGTGTTGTGGAACATGTCCGTTGGCAGAGCGATGATTGCATCAAGGAAATCTTCCTCGATCAGCCATTGGCGAATCTGGTCTGCCCCTGAACCAGCAGCTCCGGTGAACAGTGGGGAACCGTTGGTAACAACACCGCCACGGCCACCCTTTGTAGTACCTTCTTCAGCGTCCTTGAGCTTGTCTACTACGTGGCAGAGGAACAGCATCTGCCCATCAGATACCGGTGGCAGGCCGTGAGAAAAACGGGATCCCTCGCGATTTGCCTCGGCGATTACCGCGTTTTTCGATTTCTTCCAATCAGAGCCATAAGGCGGGTTGGAGAGCACGTAATCGAACTGTTGGCCCTCGTAGCGGTCATTGACCAGGGTGTCGCCAAACTGAAGGGCGTTGGGATCAACGCCGGATACCACTAGGTCAGAGCGGCCAAGTGCAAAAGACTTCGGCATGATCTCTTGGCCAAACAGACCAACCTGAATGTTGCCATTCAGTTCTTCCATCGCATTTTTGGCTACCAGCAACATGCCGCAGGTTCCGGCGGCTGGGTCGTACACAGTTCGTGCCGGAGCTTTGCCCTGGAGGCCGTCATCGTCGGAGTTGAGCAGCACATCCACCATCAAGCGGATGATCTCACGCGAAGTGTAGTATTCACCGGCTACCTGCCCGTTTTCGGAGAAAGAGCGGTACATGAGTTCCTCGAACAGGTCCCCCATGGCGTTTTCTGCGCTCTGCTCATTGCCCTTAGCTAAGGCTTCGTTTGACAAGTCAATGCCAGCAAAGTGAGCCACCACGCCCCACAGAACATTGCCTTCCTCTAACGTCTGCAAGAGTTCCGGGAACTTGAACGCCTTCCACACATCACGGACAGTCTCATTGAAGCTATCCAGGTATGCGAGCATGCCAGCCATCACGTTGTCATCTGAGTTGGCAATCACCTCCAAAGACAGCGGGGAAGAAGAATAGAACGGTAACTTGTGCTTAGCCAGAACCATCGCGTCCACCAGGTGGTCAGGCATGTGCTCTACTTCTTTGACGGTCTCCAGGACTGCGGTTTTGGTGCCCTTCAACGCACACTCCATGCGCCGCAGCACGGTAAACGGGAGGATGTAATCGCCATAGCTTTGGCGTGAAACGGTGCCGCGGAGGTAGGTGTCCGCGGTGCCCCATACAGCCTGGTAGATGGAGTTGGAGGAAGCCACAGCAATCATTCCTTATGGTTTGAGGGACGTGTTCTTTGATGACCTCATTACTTTAGCCGCCGCAACTGACAATCATGGTCTACGCAGTCGGTTTGTGCGAACACTATTTCGGTTGGGGAACCCAACAGGATCAGGAGCAGCGCCGGAGCGGTGGTTGTTGGTTCGGTGGGACAGTGAGCGTCTGAATTTGATGCTTGGCAGAAAACAATACTCTGGAGAAGTAGATGTCAGAATTGACAAGGTGGGTCTCGAGTTCGACAGGGGAACTAGCCCTAGAGAGTCTCGGTATTGTGGACAAAAAACCAGTTAGCTGAGTGGGGAGTTTCGTGGCCTCCTCCGCGAGGGTGGAAAGAAGGTCTAGTTGAGGAGTCGAAGGGTTTACCGCATGAGAAGTAGTGTGCATGTTCGTTTCTTTGGGTGCGCTTGGAGACGCGGTTTTACGGAAGAGAGCGGGGGCCAGAAGGGCCAAGTAGCGTCCCGGGGTGGTGAATCTGTATGGTCGCTCTGCTTCTGACGGTCGCTGCGGTACTGGGCCTCGTGATCGTGGCTAATGCGACGGGCGTGGCCTCGGTGGGCTTCGTTATCACAACAACTCTCCTGGGCTTGGGGCTCGCCCCCTTTGTCGGCGACTCGCTGGAGCGCCATATCCCGAGCTCCCAGTGGGATCGTCTTTCTCTCTCGCGAGACGCCAGTCGCCGATGGGGAGTGGAACTATTCAATGCCTTTCTCTCATGGATTGGGTGGAACAGGCTTATTTTCTCCCTGCGGAGAGATGAGGCATCCGGGGCGATGAAGGACAGGGAGTCGAGACCCGTGATGGCGGCGGCGGCCGGCCATGCATGGGCGTTCCTGCTCCATGCAGTTACCGCGGTCTGGGCCAGCGTGGCCGGTGGATGGGTGTCCCTTTTGCCTCTCCTGACGGTCGGGGTCGTCTGCCACCTCTATCCGGTCCTGCTGCAGATCCATGTGCTGACCCGATTGAGGGAGAGGTAAGGCCGATGGCGGGGAAGTATACGTCGTATTAAGTACACCCCAAGGAGGCGGAAGGGCTGGGTGCTTATCCGAGCTCTAATTCGCTTGTGGCTAAGCCGGACCGCTGAGCATCTTCGAGAAGCTCACCTATTTCGCTAATCATATGCTGACTCAATTGGATGGTTTATTATCCCCTGGTGGTGGAAATTTTTCCGGATCCCATATTGACACTATGGTCTTTGCTGAAATAAATGTTCCCGCGCCGAAAATGAGGGATACAAGCGCTGCGGTTAATAAGTAGGTTTCAAACCCTCCTGGCCTAATCCATATAAAAAATACAATGGAACAAAATAAACTAAAAGCACCGAGCTTCACTTTGGAGTTTAGTGTCTTTTTATTCTCGCCAAGGTGACGGCGGTGGTTTATTACGGTAAAGATGATTCCTGTAATGAGGCCCCAAATGATCCCTGCCATCAGGGCGGGAACGGCGACTAGTATCACTGGTTCTCCTAGGGGTGGATGAATATCGATTAGCTTGTTCTTGTTGCAGTTGAAGAAGCACAGTTTTTTGGAATGCCCTCTAGGGAAATTGGGTTATTCAAATCAACTAGCGGAAACTCGCCTTGGTTCCATTCTGCTGCAAGCTGATATGCATCAATGTACTCAGATTCGGGAGATGTGCCGACGGGTTTTTGTGAGGACATGGTCCTTGCTGAACGGATGTATTTATCACTTGTGAGGTAGTCTACAGATGAATTGACGATTCTTCCGCGTAGATTTCTAGCAAGGCTGGACCATACATAATTAGCAAGAGTTTCGGAATTCAGGGGTCCGAGTTTCGATGCTCCCGTAGGGGGTCCCCATTCTCGAACCTCCATAAAAATCTGATTCTCTCCTCGCATGCCCCATGCAGGAGCATTGTAAAATTGGAAGCTAATAGTGCGTCCTGCGCCCTCAAAGTGTCCAGGGAGTGATTTGAAAGCAAAACCGTCCTTTGTTACGGACTGAAGCGTCCTGGGTTTAGTTCCGCTTCTTTTACGACCCTGTGTTGATGGGCTCGGTGAGATGGTACTCGGTTTCCACTTGAAGCGACCGGTGCCATGTTGGCGATCTAGTTGATCTTCTTGGGATCAGAGACGCCCAGCTTTTTCGACAGATAAGCCTTGGGGAACAGGTGATGGCGTTCAACGCCCTTAGTTGAGGTAATAACCAGGTCGAACCTGAGAAGGCCATCCTTGCCCGCCGGGGGCCTTGGTGGAGAGTGCCTGCCACATCTGGTTACGTTGAGGCATACCTTTTGGGATCTTTACATGGCACATGTTTCGTTTGTTTCGTTTATTCGGTAATGTGGTGGCATGTCACACCTACAGGACAATGAACTCGCCAGCACAGCGGCCACAGCCCGTAAGGCTTTGCAGAAAATTAACCGCGTCCTGAGCGATACATCTACGAATAAGGACGTCAAGGTCGTTGTGGAGGACTCCGATCAAGTTATCCGTCTACCTCGAGAAGTAGCCAAAGTACTCCGGGAGATCCTGGTTAATTCTGCAGCCGGCAGATCGGTAGGCGTGATCCCTATGCGGGCCGAGCTAACCACCCAGCAAGCAGCTAACTTGCTTAATGT
Source organism: Corynebacterium kozikiae (assembly GCF_024580965.1). NCBI lineage: Bacteria > Bacillati > Actinomycetota > Actinomycetes > Mycobacteriales > Corynebacteriaceae > Corynebacterium > Corynebacterium kozikiae. Next base: position 8,924 of record NZ_JANIKJ010000015.1, on the reverse strand, counting down.
CTCTCGTCCGCATGTCATTAAATTAATGGATGACGGCATCTTGCCCGGACATAAGGTTGGCACGCATCGGCGTATCTATGCGGCCGACGTGCAGGCCTACAAACACCAACGAGATATTGACACCCGCACAGCTGCAGATAATCTCACTGCCCTGACCGAGGAGATGGGGCTGTACGAGTGAGCGGCTTTACCGTTGTCTACGACGCCAACGTGCTGTATCCCACTATGTTACGCGACATCCTGATCAGATTGGCAGGCACAGATATTTACCAAGCCCGGTGGACCGAGGACATCTTGGATGAGGTCTTTCGCAATCTCCAGGCCAACCGGCCAGATCTTGACCCCAGTAAACTGCGCCGAACCAGAGAGCTGATGTGTCAGGCTGTGGATGATTGTCTGGTGACTGGGTATGAAGATTTAATTGAGTCATTGTCTTTGCCGGATCCTGATGACCGTCATGTTCTTGCTGCGGCGGACCTCGGAGAGGCTTCTGATACACCAAACTGGTTTCTCGGAGCGCAATAATCAGCCGCAGCCCCTGCACAGCAAAAAAACCCACCGCCGAAGCGGTGGGCTCTTACTTGGTCGGACTGACAGGATTTGAACCTGCGACCCCCACACCCCCAGTGTGGTGCGCTACCAAACTGCGCCACAGCCCGATTACTGCTTGCCGCCCAATTGGGCAACACCGATCAGGTTACACCAGTGTGAGCATTCCGGGGAAATTGGCAGGCCAGGGCAGTTTAGGAAGGCAAAGCGTCCACGTACACCCAGCGGCCATCCACCCGGCTGAACGTGGAGTGCTCGTGTTGCACGCCGCCTTCGTAGTAGGCATTGAACTCCACCGTGCCTTCCGCGGAAAACATCGTGCCTCCAGTGGTTTGCAGAATCTCCAATCCCAGCCACTGCATGTCCGGGGAAAGGTCCAAGGACGCTGGTCTGGTCCTTGGGTGCCAGCTACGCATGAGGTACTCGGAATCCTCGAGCACGAAGGCCGTGTAGCGCGACTGCATGAGCGCCCGCGCGGTTGGTGCATCCTTAGCGCCGGAAAGCAGAGGCTCGCAGCAGTTGCCAAAGCTCAGCGCACCTTCTCGGCCCTGGTGTCCTTGGCCGCATGGGCAGGGTGCATCCAATGGGTACCCAGCAGTCATTGCCTGCCCCTACGCTTCCGCGTCTTCGATGATGCGGGCATCAGGGATGAGCGCTGCGATCTCGTGCTCCCGTGCGGCGTCGAGGAGTTGGGCCTTGTGGGCGTCGGTAAGTGCGCCCGTGAAGCGCAGCGCAACAGTGATCTGGCTGCCGTGCTTGGTTGCGGTGGCTTGGACGTGCTCCAGTTCGTGGATTTTGGCGTCTTTTGCTGCGATGCGCACGGTTTGGGAAACGCCGGCTGCCAGAGCGGAAAGCATGAGGCCGGTGGGGGAGATGCCCTGGCCTTTGCCACCGGCGGACTTTTCGCGGTCGGTGGTCAGCGTGTTGGTGCCGGTGTGGACGAGGTCCGTAAAGCGGCCCGCCTGGGTGGAGCTGGCTACGGCAACGTGTTCGGGAAGCTCGGCAAGCTCTTGGGCCTCGGGGCGCAGATGCTGGCCAACCCAATCCACAATGAGGCGTGCGGCGAACTGGGCCGCCCCCTGCTTGGTCACCAAGTGATCAACCTGGTGCAGGGAAACCAGGGACTTGGGGAAGCGTGTGGTGGTGTAGATGAGCTGCGCGTTTTCTACGCCTACGGTTTGGTCAATCGGGGAGTGCAGGATCAGCAGCGGCTTGCGCAGTTTGGGGAGGTATTCCTCGGGGTTGGTTTCGGCGAGGTCCTCCAGGAACTCGCGGGAAATGGTGATGTCACGCCCGCCGAGGGTGAGGGTGACGGCGCCGGTTTCATCTACCTCGGAGATGCGGTCGGCGAAGTGGAGAACGGCGTGGGCTGGATCGAAAGGCGCGCCAATGGTGGCCACCGCGCGGAGCTTCTTGAGTTGGGTTGCCGCCTTCAGTGCTGCCGCGCCGCCAAGCGAGTGGCCAATCAGTAACTGAGGGGCGCTGTAGTGTTCGCTCATCCACTGGTAGGCCGCCTTGATGTCTTCCACGTTCTCACTAAAGGAGGTCTCGTGGAAGTTGCCCTCGGATTGGCCAAGCCCAGGGAAGTCGAAGCGCAAACACGCGATGCCGTGCTCCGCGAGCTCCTTTGATGCACGCGAAGCCGCAGGTGTAAACCGCGAACCCGTAAAGCAGTGCGCAAACATTGCGAAGGCGGTGGGCGTGGAATCTGGCATGTCAATTGTGCCGGCCATCTGGTAGCCCTTGGAGGAGGGCACCTTCACGTTCACGGAATGCACTGGGCGGTTTACCTTTCTCAGGTTCTGGGTCTCGGGTGGGGTTGGGGTTGGGGAGGAAGATCGCGTTGGGTTGGAAAGCTGCAATTGCCCGTTGCTCTTCACACGGCAAAAGCACACGGCAATAACACACGGAAGCAACGTATGTGAGCAACGTACTAGAGCACAGAGTAGAGCAATGCTGTGCCGTAAACTACGGCAGCACCGCTAAAGTGGGTGTCAGTTTGCTTAAACAGCGCACCCCTTTGAAATCTAGGTCACCTAAGCGGCGTTTTTCCGCGAGTGCCCACACCCAGATTTCAGTGCGCAAAGCTTGCACAAAGGTACTGCTGCCAGACGATTTGCAGGAAGAAGTGATACACCGTGGCTGGTTTGAAATGGTTTTGGAACGCCCTTGATGGCAAATCCGGGCGCAACCAAAAACGCAGCCTCGGCATTGTAGAACGGGCAGGGCAGAAGGCGGGAGAACTCGCCCATCTCGATGACGCCGCCCTGCGCGAGCTCGTGATGAGTGCCGCTGGCAAGGGCGCGGTAGTCAAGGGCACGTCTGGGAAGGGCGCGTCCGGCAAGAGTAATCCCCCGCGCCTCGCGGACCCCGAGACATTCCTAGCAGGCCTCCAGGTGGCCTCCGAGCGCACGCTAGGTTTGCGCCCGTTCCCCGTGCAGTTGCAGGCAGTCCTGCGCCTGCTAGAAGGCGACGTGATCCAAATGGCTACCGGCGAGGGCAAAACCCTGGTGGGCGCCATGGCAGCAACGGGGTTTGGGCTGCTGGGTAAGCGGGTGCACGTGGTCACCGTGAATGAATACTTGGCCGGGCGTGACCAGGAGTGGATGCGCCCGCTCGTGGAGTTCTTCGGCTTGAGCTCCTCCCACATCGCTGAGGAAATGGGGCCGGGGGAGCGTCGGCAAGCGTACCTTGCAAACGTTGTGTACGGCCCCGTCAACGAGCTGGGCTTTGATGTGCTGCGCGACCAACTGATCACCCGCAGTGAGGACGCCGTAGTTGCCGCGCCTGACGTGGCGATTGTGGACGAGGCCGACTCCGTGCTTATCGACGAAGCGCTGGTGCCCCTGGTCCTCGCCGGCAGCGCACCGGGCGAGGCGCCACGCGGCAGGATCACGCAGGTAGTGCGGCGGCTCAAGGAAAAAGAGCACTTCACCGTAAGCGACGACGCCCGCACCGCACACCTCACCGAGGCAGGCGCCCACGCCGTGGAGCAGGCGCTGGGGATTCACAGCCTCTACGACTCAGAGCATGTGGGCAGCACCCTAGTTCAGGTGAACCTGGCGCTGCATGCACACGCGCTGGTCCACCGAGATGTCCACTACATTGTCCGCGAAGGCAAAGTGGCGCTCATTGACGCCTCCAAAGGCCGCGTAGCGCAACTGCAGCGCTGGCCCGACGGTGTGCAGGCTGCGGTGGAAGCGAAAGAGGGCCTCGCTGTAACCGAGGGAGGCAAGATCCTAGACACCATCACCATCCAGGCGCTCATGGGGCGTTACCCGCTGGTGTGCGGCATGACCGGCACCGCCGTTGAAGCCACCGACCAACTGCGCCAGTTTTACAACCTGCACATTTCCCTAATCGAACCCAACGTGCCCAACATTCGCAATGACTACGCGGACCGCGTCTACGCCACCGCCACGGAGAAGTTCCAAGCGATTGTTTCCGATATTGCTGCGATCCACGCCACCGGGCAGCCCGTGCTCGTGGGCACCCAGGACGTCGCCGAATCCGAAGCCCTGGCGCAGGCACTTGAGGAACAAGGGATCCAGGCGGCGGTGCTCAATGCGAAGAACGATGCGCACGAAGCTGCAATCATCGCCCAAGCAGGCGGGCTCGGGCAGGTCACGGTGTCTACGCAGATGGCCGGACGTGGCACCGACATTCGCCTCGGTGGGGTGGACGGCGCAAACTATGAGGAAGTTGTAGCAGCCGGTGGGCTGGCGGTTATTGGCTCCAGCCGATACCGCACGCAGCGCCTGGACAACCAACTCCGCGGGCGTGCAGGGCGCCAAGGTGACCCCGGAATGTCACAGTTCTACGTGTCCCTAGAGGATGATCTGCTGCTAGCGGGCGGCGACGGCGCAGAGATCGGGGCAACCCCAGACGCCACCGGGCTGATCCAATCCAAGAAGGTGGAAAACTTTATTGGGCACTGCCAGCGCGTCACCGAAGGTGAGCTGTTGGAAATCCACGCCCAGACGTGGAAGTACAACCAACTGCTGGCGGACCAGCGCGAAATCATTGTGGAACGCCGCAAGAACATCTTGGAGAGTAACCAAGCTTGGCAGGAGCTGGCTGCGGCGAACCCGCAGCGGGCTGAGCAGTTGCAGGGCGAGGTTCCTGGCGAGGTGTTGGAGCAGGCGGCGCGAGAAATCATGCTGTTTCACTTGGACAACGCCTGGAGTGAGCACCTAGCCCTCATGGATGACGTCCGTGAGTCCATCCACCTGCGCGCCATTGCGAGGGAAACCCCGATTGACGAGTTCCACCGCATCGCCGTGCGCGAGTTCAAAGAATTGGCGCAGCGGGCTGTGGATGAGGCCGTGGAAACGTTTGGAACGGTTGCTATTGACGCCGCAGGCGCGCACCTTGAGGATGCCGGCCTGATACGCCCCTCCGCCACCTGGACGTACATGGTGTCCGATAACCCGCTCCAAAACTCCGGCAACGGCGTGCTTCGGGGGATTGGCAACATATTCCGTTAAACGGGAGAGGGGAGCGTCGGAAGCTGCTGCTTGTGCGCGGTGCTTGAAACCGAGCGCGGCGCGCCTGCGTGGGTGAAGTTTGAGGGAACTTCCCCACACATTCTTGAGCCGGCCACCTGCCTAGGCTCTGTTGCCCGCGCTGAGGTGGATTGCAGGTGTATTGCGGCGGTTGAACTATGTCTGAACAATGTGGCCGCGTTTTCAATTCTCAGCGAGCCCATATCCTTCCAGGTGAGGGCATGGCCACAGCGTTCGGGTGCCCCACGATTTTGTTTAGGTTGGCGTAGTGTAGGGGGAAGCTGGCTAAGATATGAAGCATTGAATCAGTGCGTGCAATCAGAGGCGATTGGATGCCATGAGCAATCAACTTGGAGGTTGAACAATGAGTGACAACAACGTGACTCCAGATATGCAGGTGGAAACCACCTCTGTGTTCCGCGCAGACCTGCTTAAGGAAATGGAGTCCGGTGCAAGCGCGTCCCCAGCGTCTGGCACTGATGTCACCCCACCAGCAGGTGCAGGCATGCTCGTGGTAAAGCGTGGGCCAAACGCTGGTGCACGCTTCCTGTTGGATCGTGAAACCACCACCGCTGGCCGCCACCCAGACTCGGACATCTTCTTGGATGACGTCACCGTGTCCCGCCGCCACGCAGAGTTCCGCATCAACGACGGCCAGTTTGAGGTAGTGGACGTGGGAAGCCTCAATGGAACCTATGTGAACCGCGAGCCACGTAACTCCTCTCCGCTGTCCACCGGTGACGAGGTTCAGATTGGCAAGTTCCGCCTGGTGTTCCTGGCGGGCCCAGCAGCCTAAAGAACGCGGTTGTAGGAAGTAGTTGTAGGGACAAGGGAAAGAAGTAGATGGGCGCAGTACCTCAGAAAGCAACACCAGCTTCGGCTGGCGCTTCGCGCGCAGTAATTCCGGCGAAAGCTCCAAAGACCATGGCCATTGGAGTGGTACTGCAGCAGCTCACTGCCGAGTTTCCCGACGTCACCGTTTCTAAAATCCGCTTCCTGGAATCTGAAGGACTCATCTCCCCACAACGCACGGCGAGTGGCTACCGCCGTTTCACCCAGGCTGACGTTGACCGGCTCCGCTTCATCCTCACCACCCAACGTGACGCCTACCTGCCGCTGAAAGTGATCCGTGAGCAACTGGAGGCAATGGACTCCGGCCTTGTCACCGCCATCACGCCGCAGGTTGAACCAAGTGCACCAGTGGTAAGCCCGGAAAAGTTCCGCGGCACCGCCGGGGCAACGCGACTCAGCGAAGCTGACTTGGCAGCACGCGCCGAGATCACGGTTGAGCAGGTTCGAGCGCTGGCTAAAGGTGGGGTGATTGACGCAGACGCCTCCGGGTACTTCGACGCCGAAGACGCCCAAACCGCCGCTTTGGCAGTGCAGCTTGAAGCATTTGGCATCGATACCCGCCACTTGAAGAACCTGCGCAACACAGCAGCCCGCCAGGCAGACTTGGTTACCCGCGCGGTCAAGCCATTGGCGCACCAAAAGGGTGAAGGTGCAAAGCACGAGGCCCGCGAGCTTTCCCAGCAAGTGAGCGCACTGATGGTGTCACTGCATGCAAATCTGCTCAAGGCCGAGCTCAAAGACGAACTGGGTTCTTAGCCCATTTCTTGTATCAAGCGTTGTTGCAGTTGATGCGAGAGCGCCCCGCACACTAGCTGCCATTGGCCCCCGTGACTTTGGGGCCCGTTCACCGGTTGCGCAGTGGTGCGGGGTTTTCAACGTTTCAGGGGTAACGTGGGGGACTAGCCAATTCCACAAGACATCCTTAAGGGAAGGAAACACATGGCCCAGCACGAATTGAGTTACCAAGGCCCGATCGGTCTGGGCCCAGAACACTTCCCCTGCCTGGTGTTCTGGTGGCCCGCGCGCGGCCGGGTGCTGCCAATTTGGGTGGAGGACGATGCAGGCTGGGCGCACCTCCAGCACGTCAATGAGCAGGAGGGACGCAGGCCAACCGCAATTGACCTCCTGATGGAAGTGCTCGCAATGTCCGGCCGCGAACTAAGCCAAGTAGTGATCTCCACCTACTTCAACGGCGAGTTCACTGCCACCTTGGAGTTCGAGGACGGCTTTGAGATGGACGCCCGCCCCTCCGACGCAACGCTGCTCGCCCTCAAAGTCGGCGTACCAATCCTCGCCGAGGAGGAAGTTCTCAATCAGGCCAGCATCTTCATGAACGACGAAGACCTGCGCACCTACCTCCAGCTCGGGCCGCTGCCTCGTGAGGAGGAGCCTGCCGACGTCGGCGGTGCGGGCGCAGCGTCTGCTTCAGGCGATGCGCAGGCGGATGCAGATTTTTCTGCCTTAATGGCGGAGCTCGGGATCTCGGAGGACGACCTCTCGTTGGATGTGGAGGATGACGCCTTCAGTTTCGGTGAAACAGATGTGACTGATGAGACTGATGGGGCCGATGGGACTGAAGATGACAATGGTGCAATTTAGGTTTAAACTTCAACTTGAGGTTTAAGTTATGGGCGTGTCGTGAGGGAAACCCTTGACCCTGTTCTAACCTTGCTAAAGAATATGAAGCATCGGTTTTCATCAACTGCGAGCGCTTCAACGAAGATTTTCACAGTACCGCGAGGAGCAAGGCATGTCTCTGGAGATCAAGCCTGAGGAGATGGGTGTGCAAGACACCCTGTTTGACGTGGGGCCAGACGAGGAAGTGGGCTACCGCGTTCCTATTGCTTGCCAGGTTGCAGGCATCACCTACCGTCAGCTTGACTACTGGGCACGCACTAAGCTCGTTGTGCCATCCATCCGCGGTGCTCACGGTTCCGGCTCCCAGCGTTTGTACTCCTTCAAGGACATCCTGGTGCTGAAGATCGTCAAGCGACTCTTGGACACCGGTATTTCTTTGCAGAACATTCGCCTCGCCGTAGAGAAGCTGCGTGACCTTGGCGTGAACGACCTCGCGGAGATCACATTGGTTTCCGATGGCAAGACGGTGTACGAATGCCGTTCTGCGGAAGAAGTATTTGACCTCCTGGGTGACGGCCAGGGCGTGTTTGGCATCGCGGTGCCAGGCATTATGCGCGAACTCACCGGCACCATTTCCTCCTTCCCATCCGAGCGGATTGAGGAGGACCTTGATGGTCCGCAGGTGATCGCTATGGATGAGCTCGCCGCAAGGCGCAGGCGCAAGAGCTCCTAGTTTTACGGTAAAGAATCGGGCCCTCCGAGCTGCAACACGGAGGGCCCTTTTTGCGTTGCTCCCCAATTGGGTGTGCGTTGGCTCGGTAACGGGGGTAGTTTTCAGTACACCCCCTATTGAGAGGCGCGGAGCCCCTCTTTTTTGGGTTTGTGTTTGGGACGTCGGTGCCGAGGGGGCTACTGATTTGGTTTCCGAAGAGCTAAACGGATTTCCATATTTGGTTTTGTGGGTTTTGTTCCGATTCTCATGAAAGCCCAGGGATTGGTTGCGTTTCCTCCATTTGAACCATGTGCTGGATGCTCCCTAATTTTTGTGCAGGATTTGAAATCCTTGCCCTCTCACCCTCTGCTCATCCCAGGCTCCCGATAGGGGAGTTGGGCGATCATTGTCCCTCATTTGGAAAGGTAGCTGAATGAAAAAGCTCGGTGTGATTGGTGCCAGTGCCTTGTTGGCCGGTGCCCTCTTGGTAGCACCTCAATCCACAGCAAACACTGTGGAAAAGCAAGCTGAATTCTCGTTTTCTTGTGAAAGGTTCATCTTTGCAACCGGAAGGTACGTACCCGGTCAAACACCCCGGTGGTGAAGTGTCCCGGGTTTTGTTCCGTTTGAGTAGATGGGAAAATCTGGAACATGCCAAAGAAGTTTGATCAGGATGCGAAGGACCGTGTGGTCCGCTTGGTTGAGGATCGTATTCTGGCGGAGAATCT
>NZ_JANIKJ010000014.1:0-49338 GCF_024580965.1 Corynebacterium kozikiae | reverse complement strand
CAGGTTCGCGGCCTCACGCCGGTACTCCGGCGTGTACTTCTTGCGCTGTTGACTCACAATGAACATCCTCTCCTACGGACACAAGATCCGTACAAATAGGGTGTCCACTAAACGAGGGTAACCTCAGGGGCAACTACGCCAAGCGTAGGTTGTGCAAGCGGTGCGACAAGTTATCCCCGAAGACCAGCCAACCATAAACTATTCAGGCCATCATTCCTATCACGGGGTGGTGGCCTTTTTGCTGCCTGAATCGCGACTAGACCTAGTGGGTGTCGAACCCGCGTCACCAGCGACACCACACTTAACACAAAAGTCTAAAAGAAATCTTTCTGACCAGGTCTTTTAGAGCTTCGTTGTGGGGTGAGATGCTGGAAATGAAAAAGGACTACCTTCGTGCATTTGTATCACAAAGGTAGTCCTAATAGTTGTTTGCACTCAATAAAGGATACAAAGCCCCTGGCAGCCATCGGGTGCTCGATACCCGTATTTTCCCTTGAAAACAAAGGTTTTAACGCAGTCGTTAACTGCCTGCATCTCACTTGTAGTTGCTTGCCATTCCGTTCGGCACCACGACGGCTTTATCGCACCTCGTGTTGAGTGAACCCACGCTTGTTAGACCACGCGAACATCGTGCAATGGTGAACCTTCAACTGTTTGATGCTCTGAACTCAAAATGGTACGAACCAGCTCATAACCAAATTTCCGAGTCCCACTGATATAAGCCTCAAATACATCTTTAGCAGGAATCATCCACTGACCGATCTTTGATGGCATCGGCGATGATTCATCAAACAGTCCGGGAAGTCGAACCTCAGCGGGGCGCTCCATACAATCACCGTAAGAAGGAAACACGAATACATTTGCAATTTGCTTAATTTTGTTCTCGTTAATAAATTTCGCAAACGCTCTTTGGTAGAGAAACTGTTTTGTAATGGATTCGATTCCCGGTGCATTCTCGACTGAATCTTCAAAAGTAGGAGCATAGTACTTTGCGTCCACAATCAGCATGTACCTTCCAAGTCCCTCAAACGCACCAATCTTCACCGTATCCGGAGTCAGCGTATGAGCAGCCTCGTTTTCGGAGCCGTCGGTAAGTACCCAGACAGGTTTAGGAATCTCGTCAATGAGCGTTTTGTTGTCTTTGCCTGAACTGGTGAACTGCTGCGCATCCTTGTTCGTAGGCAGATTGGTCTTGAGGTCATCACTAAAAACAAACTTGCATGCACGCTCCCACACCAAATTGAAAGCAGTGGTGCCGAGTGAAAAAATGGATGACACAGAAGATTCCAAACCTGAGCCCTCGACATATGCCAAAAGCAAGTTCAGAGTTTCTTGCTTCCAAGTTACGAATTCCAGCGAAAGCGAACGTTTAAGTGCTGAGATAAGGTACTCTCTGTCCCCAATCTCACTTAAACAGCGAGGAGCCTCAATCTTGTCATCGATTCCTACTATTTGACCGATAAATGACTTATCGACAATGTCAAGGCATTCTGCAACTACAGCTTTGTGAATATCACTGACCAAATCATCAGTTACCACAGTCGATTGATGGGTTACTACGTCCAAATACAAAGGACGTCCATTCTGAAAAATAGGTTCACAACGGCTAATAGTTTGTAGCCAATTGGTCACTCCATTGCCGTTTAGTGCAAGATAGTTTTGAGTTCTGGAAAGCAACCCATGCTCAAGATAGCTCTCAACAAGCGCCAGTACCAGAGCACTACGACTAGTGCCAGATTCCATAAGGTCTTCTGGTTCTCCAATCTGACTCAGATAAGCGTGCTCCTTTTGAAGCACCTTTAAGATCAGAGCAAAATGGTCTTCATCGAATCCGTATTCTTTGAGATACTTCGGCCCAAGCAAAAACACAAAGTCCTGAAAAGCTACGACACCACAAAAGTTGTAGTAAAACCTGTCTTGTTCACTAACCTTTGCCAGCAATCCGAAACCAGAGCTTTTATCGACTTTCCGGATTACATTCCTGATTGCCAGTTCCTTAATGACTTCTACAGTTTCACTAAATGGCAGATCGAGAACATTTGAAAGGTCAGAGACAGTGAACTGATTAAGCTCAAGTTCCTTGATTATCTTCACTAGCGGAATCCTCCACTTGAACGGCTAAAGTGTCGACATCAGTCTCATCGATTTCTTCAATCGAAGGGAGATCATTAAAAATCTTGTGCCCGAAGGCATCGAACTCCGCCTGCAACATAGCAAAAGTTTTCCGACCGCCATCGACGAATACCGCTTCTCTTCTAGACTTAGCGACATCTTCGAACAGATATAGCAGAACTTTGTTCTTGAAGGCTTTGTTGAAGACATCTGCATCTTCAAAAGTTCGAGGCGGTAGGAAGAATGTTCCAAGCAGCTTATCCTCATTGATTCGCAGATCAATAAGGCGCTGATTTATAGCCTTTCGCAGATCGTTCCAGCGTACACGCACCCGCTGAGCTCCAAGCTCCACCACATACTCAAGAATGTCTGATTCATTCTCGTTTACATTTAGATATTGAAAATCCCACCTTCGCCTAAACGCGGTATCCATGGGGAATACCCCCTGGTCTGCACTGTTCATCGTTGCCCAAAGATACAGATTTGAAGGTAACTTGAGCTCCCCACAGCTAAGTAGATTCTTCAAGAGAATTGAGTTCGTTTCAGCGCCGTAACGAGAACGCACATATTCAAGTACTTCAGCTGCTACACGAATGCTATAGGTGCTCTCTTGGGTAGGGCTTCGATCTAAGAGCTGGAAGACATCGCCAAACACCGAGGCGGGGTTAGAACGGTTGATCTCCTCTACTATTAGAAGAAAATCCTGCTCAGGGGTGGCCAATGCTTGTAGAGTCGCCTCGAAAAGCGGACCCGGAACAAAGCGGTATTGAATTTCTGTTGCTCCCGACGACGAATCATCGTTCGCGACGCTAATCGGCTTATATGACCCAAAAAATTGTGGATAGCCGTAGTCCGGATAGAACGTGATGCGGCGGATGTTCTCACTTGAGAAGTGGGTATTTGCCAGCTTTGACAGCGTCCTGGACTTACCGACACCTGGAGCGCCAAAATAAATCAGATTCCTACTTAGGCCACTAACTTGCGCTGCTGGAATAATGTCAATTTGCTCCTTTGCCCCAGTCAGTCTCTGCAAAAATGGTAGAGGATCAATACTCCCCGAGAATTCAGATGGATACTGCTGAGATAGCCCTTGCAATAGCTCCGTACGGGCCGTGTTTAGCTTCTCAAAGTCAAACTGATCCTCGCCTGCGAAGTACTTTTGAAACTTTATGATCGCATTTTTAGCGGATTCAGAGATTGCGAGTTGCTCAATATCCAAACTAAGCAAATCAGTGACACGAGCTTGGATATCAAGTTTAAAGAATCTAAATTCTTCTGCTGTTTCCCCTTGGAACTTCTTACCGGAGACAACAACATCGCGCACGAGAAACTGAAATGCATTAGCGGAAAGCTGATCGACGCCTAACCACATTGAACGAACCCAATAATTTTTGTGGGCAAGCGGCGAGTGTTCTACAAAACTACTTTTTCCGACTCCTGTTGGTTCCGGGAGCAGCAGCGCAACGCTCAACAATCGACTAGGGTTCGGTCTGCCATCGACCTCCAATTTTACAGATTGGCTCCCCTTACCTCTTGGCTTAATGAGGTAGTTGACGCCCGCGCTTCCGCCGAGACTGATGGTTTGAGACTTTCCATCCCCATCAGTGAATTGCAATGCAAACTGTGCGGTTGCACCGTCCAGCTCACGCGGCGAAGTTGCCTCACCGTCCAGCTCAAAAGTTCCGCCAAGAAACGCTTGACCCCCACCACTGTTTGCGTTGTAATCGAAGTGAAAATCAAAGTCTTTACCTTCATAGGTTTTATAGCTCTGAACTTCGGCGAAGTAGCCGTGTTTTACTGCCATAGTCGCACTACCTTTCCTGCTCGAAACTCAAAATAGATGACGCTACTGCTTTCGCGAGAAGCGGGGGAACGGCGTTCCCAATTGCAAGTTCAACGGAAGTTGTCGCTCCCTGCAATACAAAATCGTCAGGGAAACTCTGAATTTTTGCTCTTTCTCTTGTTGTCAGAGATCGAACACCTTCTTCAATCGAGGCAGCATCTGCTGTATGTTTACGATAGTTTTTTGGGATCGGCCGATTTATTCCCCTAATCGTTGCTGCGGGCTCATTCACAGAGAAGACAGCCCTACGGGCGTAACTTCGAGGATGCATGTAATAGAAGTCAGTATTTAGACTTTCGCCAAAGTACTCTGCCACCGTCATAGGCTCTTCGAAAGCGTATTTTTGAAAATAGGAATCGAAGAATCCGTCAGCTTCATCCATCCGACCTACAAGAAAGTACCTTTTCCGCTTTTGGGGAACACCAAAATAGCTTGCATCAAGTACTGTTTCACTCAACCCGTAGCCGGCATCTTTCAATACTTCTTTCAACCGGCTGAGAGTTTTAAATCGCTGAATGTTATACACGTTTTCGAACAAAACCCATGTCGGCTTAACGCTCGCTACGATTTCACCAAACCTGATTGTTAGGTTTGCCCGCTCCCCTTCTTGGCGCTTACCGGAAATAGAAAAGTCCTGGCAGGGGGGTCCACCAGCAACTATTTGTGGAGCAAATGAGGATAAAAACTCTTCAGACTCTGGTTGGGAAAGATCCAAGTCCAAGATGGGATGTTCAAAATTTGCTTCATAAATTTCTCGAGCTGCTTTCCAATGATCCACAGCAGCTACTACTTCAATGCCGGCTAGTTCTAGCCCTTTTGATAGGCCACCACATCCAGCAAAGAGATCAATTGCTTTCATGGCGAGTCACCTCCTGGACGCAGATGTGGTTACGAAGTGTTTCAGCTACGTAGGCGGCAAGATTAACAGGTACCGCATTTCCGATGAGTTGATTCTGATCGGATTTGCTACCGCAGAATTTAAATCCCTTGGGGAATGTTTGAACCCTACTTCTCTCGGAAACAGTCAGTGTTCGCACTGATGAGATCGGGGCGCTGTCGTTTGGGTGCCCTTTATACCCAGGAGGAATGGGGCGTTCTACACCGCGAATAGTCATTGAGGGTTCATCGACACTAAAAACACCTCGTCGCGAGTAGTTTGTCGGAACCCTGAAATAATGTTCGATTTCTAGCTCATTGCCGAAGTATTCCCTCATAGTGAGCGGCTTCGTATCCTGACCTTCAATTAGGGCTTTTTCTAGACGGGCATTCTCGCCGCCAAGTTCGCCAATAACAAACAAACGCTTTCGCTTCTGAGGGACGCCACACAAGGCTGCGTCTAGTGTGACTACTGAGAGGCCGTATCCGTTTGACGAAAACAGTTGTAGTGCATTTTGAAATGATTGGTAGCGATAAGCTGTCGCGACATTTTCCATGACAAACCATGCTGGTTTAATCGCTGCCACTGTTTCTGCGAAAGAGATCGACAGAGCCGCACGTCCACGAGTCTCATCTTGGTGACCTGCGGTTGAGAAGTCTTGACATGGTGGACCGCCGATAATCAGATCAATGTTGTAGTCTGCAAGAACGGACAGGGTGCCATCAACATCCGACAGGTCATGCTGAAGAACTACATGATCAAAGTTGGCTTTATATGTGTCTACAGCCGGTTGCCAATGGTCGATACCAAGCTGAATATCAAAACCTGCACGCTGGAACCCCAACGACATGCCTCCGCACCCAGCAAAGAGGTCGACTACCTTAAGACTTTGTCCATCTGAAATCCGACTCACACCCGATCTTTGAAGCTAATTCCGGCAATTGCCTAGTCAGCAATTTTACCTCAGGATGCCACCAAAGTCTGGCTTCGGCGCGGGCATGAAAAGCAGCATCGACATGTGCCTGATAGCGAGTCAACTATTTGCCGCGCAGTTCAAAAACTATTTGAAAAGCTAGACGGAGTCTCGCTCCATCTTTGCCCTAAGGCGAATCCTAAGATACACTTGTAAGCATGTTAGCGAACAAGAGTAATCGGAGCCGCCGCCATGGATAGTCACCTAAAGTTTGGGAAGTTCATAGAGACCAAGCGCAAGGCGGCACAGCTGACCATGCGTGCCTTTGCCGAAAAGGCAGACATGACTGCACCGTACCTCTCTGACATCGAGAAGGGCCGCCGCGCTGCCCCTGACAGCAAGCTCGAAACCATCGCTACCGCCCTGGCGCTCACCCCTGCCGAGCGGGAAGAAATGTACGATCTGGCGGCTCTGACCCGGGATGATCAGACTCCTACTGACCTAACTGAGTACATCCGGGAAACCGATAACGCTCGAGTCGCGCTTCGTCGCGCTAAGGATCGCAACTACTCTGACAAGGACTGGCAGAAGATCATCGACATCATCGAAGGCGACGGTGGCCGCCGTTGACCAATGTCCACATCCCTTACCTCGAGCGCTTCACCATCGAAGCAATGGCAATGAACCTGGTCAACGCAACTTTCGGTAAAGACGCAGTCCATGAGCCCTGCATCATCGACATCCATTACCTGGCCGAGTTTCAACTCAACGCCACCATCGACTACCACCGCCTCTCGACTGACGACACCATTCTTGGGCTATCCGTCTTGCGTGATGGCAAGGTGAACACTTTTGGGCCGCGTGGCGGCAAGCGTCGAGTGCAACTCTCTGAAAACACCATCGTTCTGGACAGCAAGGCGCTCGCGGACTCACCTGAATGCAGGGAGCGATTCACGGTGGCGCACGAGTGCGGGCATCTGCATTTACACAAGAAGTGCTTCGAGCATACAAACTCCGTGCTCGCTCCGATTCAGGAGCATCGTGTTGACCCGCTTGATGGGTGCGAGATGCCACAGAAGTATGCCAGTTCTGCTGAGTGGCAGGCTAACCAGTTTGGCGCAGCCCTACTGATGCCGCAGCCTGCGTTTCGCCTAGCGTTTAAAGACCTCGCCCCTGGTGGGTGGTTTTCCATTGAAGATCAATCAGAGAAGGAGGATATCGTGCAGGCACTTGCCGATTTGTTTGGCGTTTCGCGTCAGTCGGTTGCTATTCGTATTGACACGTTGAAGCTCGCCGCATAAAGGGTATGCCCACCTGAATGGTTGGCGTACCATTTTTTTACCCACTTTGTTCACAAGTTTGCTAACAAGTAAACACATGATGAAAGGACCGGTGACAATCGGAAGTTGAAAACCATCAAGAACGCAAAAGGCAAAACAATCTGCAAGGTCGACGAAGACTTGGAACTCATCGAAATACAAGTCAAAGGATGCCGCACCTACCTCTGGTTCGAACAAGGCCACGTCTTCAGCCTCAACGAACCCATCCCGCAAGACAGACTCCACAAACGAGCCTGACGAGCAAACACCTTTTTCATAACTGAATAACTAGATCACTTCATTCGATCCGTTAGAACCGCAAAGACGGGCAAGGATCACGCAAACCACTACCTCAGAGCAGGTAGATGCGTGATTCTGCCCGTCTTTCGCATTCTTGCGGACCGGCGCTTCTTTCGGATCCCTACCGAAAGGCACAAGCGCCATGGAAATCACCATCCGCGACAACGACAACCTCATCACCCTCGATATCCCAGAGGGCGACTTCACCGAAATGATTAGGCGCGACCAAGAAACCCGCGCCGCCGAAGCTGGCCACCCCGTTGAGCCACGCACAGCACAAGTCATCATCGATGAGCTGAACCGCAAGGAATACAACGGCTGGCACCAGCACAACCGTCAAGACCGACAAACCTCAAACATCAGCCTCGAGGCATACAACGAACACGGCAACCAGGCCGACATCGCCACCCATGGCGCAGACCGCTCCTGGGAGCTGATGGAACTAAGCCGCGCAATCAACCGTGTGGTCGCAGATCTCCCACCGCGCCAGCTGCAGGCTTACCAGCTTGTGGTCGAAGAAAACCACTCTGTCACCGAGGTCGCCCCAATCATGGGCATCTCTAAAGCTGCTGTCTCCACGCTGCTTGGAAAGATCCGCGAAAAAGTCGCACAAGAAATTTCAGAACAGGGGCTTAACAAATGAGCGCTCAGTGGCCTACTAGTGAGAACAATCCGGTTCTCACCTACAGATTCGACCGGAAGGAGCCCCACACGATGGGTTCACGACTCAAGCTCAAGGTCACCAAGACCCCCGCACCTGACGCCATGCTTGCGGCAAAGAAAACCAAAGTAACTGGCCGCATGATGCGCCGCATCTTCGGCACCACCACCCCACAGCACCAAATCGCTGTCCTGCTCCCAGGCAAAGACATTGATGCAGTCGAGGTGCAGGTAACCCGCAAAGATGATGACCTGATGGCGTTGGCTGACGCGATCAGCCGCCACCCCTCCACCGTTGCACGAAAGGCTGGTGAATAAACCATGGCGAACTTGATGGAACTCAACGCCCGCATTGATGCGTTAAACAAGCTGGCCGAAGCAGCCTGCGCAATCGCAAAGTCACTCGAGAACGAAGCCTGGGAACATTGCGACCACGGCTTTGCACCAACCAGCGCAGCAGAACTCTTAACCCCAGCAATCCTGGAACAGCTCACCCCTGAAAACCGCCCAGCACCCAAGCAGCCACCAGCACAACAGACACCTGCAGAAGAGGCAGCGCCTGAGCCTGTAGTGCCAGAGGTTTCTTTGGTTCAGTTGCGCACCGCTCTGGCGGCAGCTTCGCAGGCAGGTCACACCGATAAGGTGCGAGCACTGATCGAGCAGACTGGTGTCTCGAAACTCAGCGAGGTTGACCCTGCAAAGTACGGGTGGCTCCTTGAACAGGTTCAGGAGATCTCCTCATGAGCCCCACCCAGCATGCAACCTTGAGCGCGTCTGGGTCGCACCGATGGCTGAACTGCCCGCCCTCAGCTCTGCTTGAAGCTGCCTACCGTAGCGAGCACGGTGATGATTCATCACCTGCCGCCGCTGAAGGCACCGCCGCACACGCCTTGTCGGAGTGGAAAATCCGCACAGCACTCGACCACCTCAAGCAAGATGCCGGCAAACGCCCGGTCTCTGAGTGGGACGGCCCAGAGATGGAAACCCATACCGATGACTACGCCCAGTTCGTTTTAGAGCGCGCGAAGCACGCCTTTGGTGAGGATGCGTCTGCGGTGGTGGCAATTGAGCAGCGGCTGGATTTCAGCCACCTCGTCCCAGGCGGTTTTGGCACCGCAGATTGCTTGATTATCAGCGGTAACCGCATGGAGGTCATCGACTTCAAATACGGACAAGGCGTGCTGGTGGAAGTTGAGCACAACCCGCAGGCCATGCTCTATGGGCTTGGTGCGCTGAACGTGTTTGGGCAGCTCTACGACATCGACACCATCACGCAGACCATTCACCAGCCAAGGCGAGAAAACATCTCCTCTTGGACGCTCACCCGTGCTGAGCTCGAGCACTGGGGCGAGACCACGGTCAAGCCAGCCGCAGAGCTCGCCGCGAACGGTGAGGGTGAATTCCAGGCCGGCACCTGGTGCCAGTTCTGCCGTATCGCCGCAACATGTAAGAAACGAGCAGAAGCAAACCTTGCCCTTGCACGCCATGAGTTCAAACCCGCAGTAGAGCTCACTGATGCGGAAATCAGCGAGATACTCACCCAGATTCCGCTCCTGACGAAGTGGGCGTCCGATGTGGAGGCCTACGCGACTGGGATGGCGGTCAATCAAGGCAAGAAGTGGCCTGGCTTCAAAGTCGTGGAGGGTCGCTCGATCCGCAAATACAAGAGTGAAGCAGAAGTCGCTGCCGTTCTTGAAGCTGCCGGGCACACCGATATTTGGATGAAGAAGCTCGCGACCATCACCGCCCTGGAAAAGCTCCTGGGCAAGAAACAGTTCAACGAGCTGCTCGGTGACCTGGTCATCAAACCTGCAGGCAAACCTGCACTAGTGCCAGAGGCCGATAAGCGCCCGGCAATGAACATTCAAACCGTGAATGACGAATTCACACCAATCACTAACGAAGGGAAATAACACCCATGTCTGCAACCAAAGTAATCACCGGTGAAGTACGCCTGTCCTACGCTAACGTGTGGGAGCCAGCCTCTATCCAGGGCTCAAAGCCGAAATACTCGGTGTCGCTCATTATTCCGAAGACCGACACTGCAACCATCCAGGCAATTGAGAACGCTATCGATGCCGCCATCGAACAAGGCATCGCAAAGTTTGGTGGCAAGAAGCCAAACAAGGCAGCCCTCAAGCTCCCGTTGCGTGACGGTGACACCGAACGTGATGACGAGGCTTACGCAGGCAGCTTTTTCTTGAACGCGAATGCGAACGAGAACAAGCCGCCACAAATTGTGGACGCACAGGTGCGACCAATCCTTGACCGCGCAGAAGTGTACTCCGGCTGCTACGCCCGCGTCAGCCTGAACTTCTACGCGTTCAACACGAACGGCAACAAGGGCATCGCTGTCGGACTCGGCAATATCCAGAAAACCCGCGACGGCGAGGCTCTTGGTGGTGGTCAGGCTTCTGCTGAAAGCGAATTCACCGCATTCGGCACCACCGCCCAGGACGATTTTCTGAGCTAACCACTCACCGATTTGGGGGTGGCATCACAAATTCCTGTGGTGTCACCCCTGCTCTTTCTTTTTCTCTGACTTCGTTAGGTAGCTTCATGCATCAGCTCTCCATCGACATCGAATCCTACGGCCCAGAACCACTCTCCCGCACAGGCGTATACCGCTACGCAGAACACCCAGAATTCCAACTTCTCCTGTTCGCCTACTCGATTGATCACGCCCCGGTGCAGGTAGTTGATATTGCAAACGGCGAACAGCTCCCTTCTGAGGTGGTCGATGCGTTGTTTGATACGAGCGTGGTGAAGTCGGCTTTCAACGCGACTTTCGAGCGCATCTGCATCTCCGCCTACCTGCGCAAAACGCACCCAGAGCTTCTGGACGCTGGGTTTTTGGATCCTCGCGGGTGGCAGTGCTCGATGGTGTGGGCAGCAACCCTCGGCCTGCCACAGTCACTAGATCAGGTCGCTCAAGTGCTTGGTTTGCAGGCTCAGAAAATGGTTGAGGGCAAGAAACTCATCTCCAAGTTCTCAGTACCAAATCGCAAAGGCCAGCAAACCACAGCCGCAGACGACCCAACATCATGGCTCTTGTTCAAGCAATACTGCAGCAGAGATGTGGAAGTTGAACTGGAACTTCAAAGTGCTCTCTCCTCCCGCCCGGTACCGGCAAGTGAGTGGGAGACGTATTGGCTTGACCAAACCATCAACGACCGCGGCATTCTCATCGACCGCAATCTCGCAGATAACGCAGTCGTGGTTGATGATGCCTACCGCGAGCGCCGCCTACATCATGCTCGGAGGTTGACTGGTTTGGAGAATCCGAATTCGCCGATTCAGCTCAAAGAGTGGCTGGCTGAGAATGGGTGTGAGTTGGAGTCGCTGACGAAGGATGCTGTGGCTAAAGCCCAGGCTGAAGCGAGTGGTGTGGTGGCTGAGGTTTTGGAGTTACGCGGTGAGTTGTCGCGTTCATCAGTGAAGAAGTACCAGGCTATGCAGAACGTGGCAGGTGGTGATAATCGTGCGCGTGGGCTCATTCAGTTCTATGGCGCAGGGCGCACAGGCAGGTTTGCTGGCCGTCTTATTCAAGTGCAGAATCTGCCACGAAACTATCTGCCTGACCTGGCTGAAGCTCGGGCACTGGTTTCTGTTGGTGATGGTGATGCTTTGGAGCTGCTGTATCCCTCCGTGCCGGATACGCTCAGTCAGCTTGTGCGCACTGCTTTCATTCCGAAACGTGGGTGCAGGTTTGTGGTTGCAGACTTCAGTGCGATTGAAGCCAGGGTGATTGCGTGGCTTGCTGGTGAGGATTGGCGGCTAGAGCTCTTCGAGCAAGGCGGCGACATCTACTGCCAATCAGCATCAGAGATGTTTGGTGTGCCGGTTGAAAAACACGGCCCAAATGCGGAACTTAGGCAGAAAGGCAAAATTGCTGAACTAGCCTGTGGCTATGGCGGCTCAGTTGGTGCGTTGAAGGCTATGGGCGCTCTCGACATGGGACTCAAAGAAAATGAGTTGAAGCCGCTGGTTGACGCTTGGCGTTCCGCCAACCCTGCCATTGTGAAACTTTGGTGGGAGCTGGAAGCAAAAACTATCGAAGCGATCCAAACTCGCACCCCACAACACCACGCAGGACTCATCATCACCGCTACCCGCGAACTACTCACAATCCAGCTGCCCTCTGGTAGGAAACTCGCGTACCAACAGCCCAAGCTCGAGGTGAACCAGTTCGGCCGTGATGCGATCACCTACATGGGTCTCACCCCATCGCGAAAGTGGGGCAAGTTGGAGACCTACGGTGGAAAATTGACTGAGAATGTGGTGCAGGCAATCGCCCGCGATCTCCTCACCCATGCTCTCCACAATGTCAGCAGAGCTGGGCATGAAATCGTGATGCACGTACATGACGAAATCGTGGTCGAAACCGCAAGCGCCACCGTCACCGAGATTTGCGAGCTGATGAGCCAAACACCAAAGTGGGCAGTTGGGTTACCGCTTACCGCTGACGGGTACGAATGCGGTTTTTACCAGAAGGATTAGGTACCGAAGTCACCATTCTCTGCTTGTTTTGAGTTGCCGTCCGCCCGTTTTCGCATTTGCGATCTGAGTGATTTCTTCCTTGTTCAGTGGGGTGTATGAAAATCCCCGTCCATTGAGGCGGCGAGCTTCCATGACTGCGTTGTATTCTCCAAGCATTGCTTGATACATGGGTAGGCGCTGACCGTGAGAGTTTCCGCCCGTCTCTTTAATCATCTTGGCGTGCTCGACCCAGCGACCTTCTTCCACGAAGTATTTGACGAGATCCGCCATTGCTGCTTCCCGTTCAATTTGGAAGTCGAACCCGTCGAAGGTGAGCATGAACTTGTTGTCGATATCTAGGGTTTCGCCGTCTTCTTCAAGCGCTTTGAGCCCTGCATCGATCATGCGGAACATATCGAGGATATCCATTACAAGCGTGCAGTCGGCTTGGGAGAGTTCAGGTGAGATCCCGATGAACTCTTGACCGTATAGGCCAGTGAAACCACTTTCTAAGATTTTGGCTTGGCGTAGCTGGTATTCCTTGTCGCCGTCTTCCAAGTTATCGTCACCAACTAGGCGGGCAAGGATACGGTGCAAAGTAGCCAACGATTGACGCTCGTAAGCGGTCAGGGTTTTTGGTGCGAGCACTGTACCCGGTCGATCCACCTCACCTGGTGAGAGGAAATCTTCGATCAGTTCGCGTACTAGTTCGCTGACGTTTTGGTTTCGACCTGCTGCAACTGCCTCAAGGTCTTTCTTTAGTTCGTCCTCTAGACGAATGGTCACGGTAGCCATGACGCTCCTTTCAACAAAATCTTTGAACAAGTACAACGATAACACATTCTGTCTTACCGTATTACAGTTCGCAAGTTTGTCTTGCGCAGTCACCAAAATGCCATGCGCTTGAAAGCAATATTTGCAATCCCAAAAATCTTGCTGCCTGGGGGTTAACAAACCACGTGCAACTGGCCTACCTGTGAGCACCCATACCCAATTTCCTTTGTTCTCGACCCGGGTGCCCAGGAAGGCAAGAACCTACATGTCTCGTTCCAGTTTCTACAACAGTGAGGGCTACCCAGACCCCACCGCCTATATGGCAACCCGCCACCTAGACCACCCACTCCTAACTGTCCTGGATAAGCCGGTGGTCTACATTTGCTCACCCTACTCAGGTGACATCAAAACCAACGTGCGCCTAGCCCGCTCTTTCTCAGCAGTCGCCGTCGCCAAAAGCACCGTACCCATCGCCCCGCACCTGGTGTTTCCGCAGTTCATGGACGACGAAGACCCCTTGGATCGTGAACTTGCGATGCAGATGAACCACATTCTGCTTTCTCGCTGTGACGAAATCTGGGTCTACCAGCCACGCATCAGCGCCGGGATGAAACTGGAAATCACCTGGGCGAAAGACGCTGGATTGCCTGTTCGCTTTTTCGATATCGACTTCACCGAGGTGACCCGATGAACCAGACTGCATTCACTATCTATACCAGCCACCAGGCAGGCAACGCGCAAAACGTGCAGTACCCACACGACCACCACATAACCAGCGAAACCGACCTAAAACAGGCGGTCGCGTTCGACCATGTCGTTGCCGAATACCAAGGCGGCAGACGCAGCGCCACCGGGTTTATTGGCTCTACCTGTGTGGTCATGGATATTGATAACGACCATACTGACCGGCAGCTCGAATGGGTCACCCCAGCAAAACTCGCAGAACTCCTGCCAGACGTGGAGTTTTACACGGCCACCAGCCGCAACCACCTGAAAACCAAGGGTGCGAAGTCTGCCAGACCGCGATTTCACGTCTATTTCCCAATCCCACGCACCCCTGACGTCACCGGCTATGTGGAGCTAAAGAAAGAACTCGCAGGCCAATACGCCTTCTTTGACGCTAACGCGACCGACGCTGCCAGGTTCATTTACGGCAACCCGGATGCTGGGGTGCAGTACTTTGCTGGCAGCACGGATGTTGGGGCGTGGCTTTCCAAGCGAGACTTGTTCGCAGAGTTCGATGAGGCTAGTGAGCTGATTCAGGAAGGCTCCCGCAACGCGACCCTCTCTAGGTTCGCTGGCAGGGTTTTGATCCGTTACGGCAACAGCCCAGAAGCCCGTTCCCTTTTCGACCGCAAAGCTGACCGCTGCAACCCACCACTACCAGAAGATGAGGTGGAGCGGATCTGGCATTCAGCGCTCAGGTTCGCCCGTGAGGTAGCGAAAAACCCTAACTACATTAGCCCTGAAGAATACGCAGAACTATCTGGCTTAAAGCCTGATGACTACACCGATGTTGGGCAGGCAACTGTTTTCGCTACCGACTACCTCGGCCGTGTGCGCTACTCGCCAGCCACCGACTGGCTCGTTTACCGTGACGGGATTTGGGAAGAATCCGACCCGATGGCCCAGCTCATGACGCAGCAACTCACCACCCGCCAACTCGAACAAGCAAAACTTGAACTAGAAGACGCCCGCGAACGTTTAGACGAAACCGGAGCAACCACGCTCCTGCTCACTATGAGTCGCACGAAAGCACAGGGCATGTTCACCCCAGCACAGCGCCAAGCGTTCCAGGCGTTTGAGGAAGCAGAAGCCTTCCACAAATATGTACTCAAACGCCGCGAATCAAAAGCCATCAGTGCCTGCATGCGAGAATCCCGCACCCTTTTGCAGATTGATCCGACAGAGCTTGACGCAAACCCCTACCTGCTCAACACCCCAGGTACCACCTTCGATTTGCGTGAAGGCATCACCAGCGGCCGAGGAAATGAAGCAAGTGACCTGTTCACCAAGCAGACCGCTGTTACTCCTAGCGATGAAGGCGCACGGATTTGGGAGGACGCTTTGAATGTGTTCTTCCAAAACGACCCAGAACTCATCTCCTATGTGCAACGCATCGTAGGTCTCGCTGCTTTCGGGTATGTGCGGGTTGAAG
The DNA here is from genome assembly GCF_024580965.1 of Corynebacterium kozikiae. NCBI lineage: Bacteria > Bacillati > Actinomycetota > Actinomycetes > Mycobacteriales > Corynebacteriaceae > Corynebacterium > Corynebacterium kozikiae. Next base: position 33,903 of record NZ_JANIKJ010000014.1, on the reverse strand, counting down.
CGATGATTATCGCCTACGGTGACGGCCGAAACGGCAAATCCACGTTCTGGAACACTCTCGCCCGAGTGCTCGGCACCTACTCGGGGAACATTTCAGCCGATGTCCTCACCGTTGGGATGCGCAGAAACGTGAAACCCGAACTCGCTGAAGCCAAAGGCAAACGGCTCTTGATTGCAGCCGAGCTTGAAGAAGGCGTAAGGCTCTCGACCAGTCACGTAAAGCAGCTCGCCAGCACGGATGAGATTTATGCGGAGAAGAAATACAAGGCTCCGTTTGCTTTCACCCCAAGCCACACGCTCGTGCTCTACACCAACCATTTACCAAGGGTGGGTGCGATGGATGCTGGTATTTGGCGGCGTCTGATCGTGATCCCGTTCGAAGCGAAAATCGAAGGTAACGCAGACATCAAGAACTATGCGGATTACCTGTTTGAGAACGCGGCCGGTGCGATCTTGACCTGGATTATCGATGGCGCGGAGCTCATCCACGCTGAAGGCTACAAACTGCGGCACCCACAAAAAGTAGCTGCCGCAATCGCCGCGTTTAGGGACAACAATGACTGGTTTAGCCGGTTCGTTGAAGAATGCTGCGACGTCGACCCATCACTCTCACAGCCCTCAGGGCAGCTTTACGAGGAATACCGAGCCTGGGCAGCACGTACTGGTGAATGGGCCAGGAATCAGTCAGACTTCTACGCCCAAATTGAGCAGGCAGGCTTCACCCGCTCTAGGACCGCGACCGCCAGGCTCGTCCATGGTCTTGCTCTCACTAGTGAGTTTTCTGCCTGACAGGGCTTCTAGTGACACCCTATGACTACTGATTGCAAAAGTCTCTATAAGAGTGAAAAAAATAAAGCCTATAGAGAGTATTGGGAACAGGCGTCAAAGGGTGTCACAACCAAAAAATTCAACCATTTCTTGATTGGACCCCAAATGCTTGAAAAACATTTAGAACAACAGCTGAAAAAAGCTGTCGAGGATGCTGGCGGCTGGTGCATCAAACTAGTCAGCCCAGGAAACGCTGGCATGCCAGACCGCTTATGCCTAAAAGCTGGACGAGCTGTCTTCGTTGAAGTCAAACAACCAGGCAAACACCCCAGACAATTACAACTCCACCGGATGAACCAACTGCGCCGCCACGGCTTCACCACCCTGGTAGTTGATGAACCAGTACGGATCAAGGAGGTGCTTGATGCGCTCAAAGATTAAATGCGACTGGTGCAACGCAGAACTGTTTCGAAGCCCATCAGGAATCAAAAAGCACAACTTTTGCTCGAAGAAATGCCAAGGGAAATTCAGCTCCAAGAAGCATAACCCGAAGCGCTACACAGAGATGAACGCGGTTGAAAAGCAGTCTGCTTGGATGAGCGAACTTAATCGCAGATTAAACCCGACTCGAATGAATCTCGAAACCCGAACCAAGATACGAGAGAAACGCTTAAGCAAATCTTCGTCAACTGGCTATCGCAAACAATTCGGCCGCCATGAACATCGAGTAGTCGCGGAAGAAAAGCTTGGAAGACCGCTCAGAGCTGACGAGGTTGTGCACCACATCGATTGCAACAAACGAAATAACCATCCCGACAATCTCATGGTTCTGACCCAATCAGAGCACGCCAAATTGCACATGAGGCTCAACAAATTCTTCGGCTTGAAAGGACTAAACAGTGAAATATAGCCCACACGCTTATCAGTCTTTTGCCGCTGACTTCATCCTCAAACACGATGAAGCGGCGATATTTCTAGACCTTGGCATGGGTAAGAGCGTAATTACCCTAACCGCCCTCTGGCAGCTCCTACTGGATGAGTTCAAAACCCACAGGGCCTTGGTGATCGCGCCACTCAGAGTCGCGAACTCAACCTGGGCGCAGGAACTTCAAAAATGGGATCACCTGGAAGGACTCACCATGGCGGTCGCCACCGGCACCAAGCAAGACCGCATTGACGCTCTCACACGGGGTGCGATGATCACCGTCATCAACCGCGAAAACGTGCCCTGGCTGGTCGACTACTACGGGGAAACATGGCCGTTCGACACCGTCATCATCGACGAGCTCAGCTCCTTTAAATCCCACACCGCTAAGCGGTTCAAGGCGCTGGTGAAAACCAGGCCACACATCCGCCGGATGGTAGGACTCACCGGCACCCCAGCATCCAACGGGCTCATGGATCTTTGGGCACAGTTCAAACTCCTGGACGGCGGCAATCGCCTGGGCTACTACATCAGCCACTACCGCAACCGCTACTTCACGCCAGATAAACGCAACGGTGCCCAGGTCTACTCCTACAAGCTACTGCCTGGCGCGGAAGAACAGATCTATCATGCAATCAGCGATATGACGGTGTCGATGAAAACCAGCGACCACCTGCAATTACCGGAACTCACCACCACCAACATCACCGTCGAACTAGATGCCAAGGAGCGCAAACTCTACGAGCAACTCCGTGACGAAATGGTTGTGGAACTCGGCGATGAAGTCATTGATGCGGCGAGTGCCGCCACGCTCTCAGGCAAGCTCCTGCAACTCGCCTCTGGCACGATCTACAACAGCGAGGGTGAAGCCCTGATGGTTCACGGCAGGAAACTCGACGCTCTAGAAGATCTTGTCGAGGCGGCGAACGGTCAGCCACTGCTTGTGGCGTATTGGTTCCAGCACGACCTCGAGCGAATCAGCCGCAGATTTCCAGAGGCTCGACAGCTCAAGACTGATGCTGATATTCAGGCGTGGAACCGTGGCGAGATCCCGCTGGCGCTCATTCACCCAGCCTCTGCTGGGCACGGCTTGAATCTGCAGGCTGGCGGGAATCTCTTGGTGTGGTTTTCACTGACCTGGTCGTTGGAGCTGTACCAGCAGACCAACGCCCGCCTATACCGCCAAGGGCAGGAAAAACCAGTAACCATCACGCACCTGGTAACTGGTGGGTCGATTGATGAGAACGTGCTCACCGCGCTTGAGAACAAGGACATGACGCAGGCCGCGTTGATTGAAGCGGTCAAAACCCAACTAACCGAAAGGACACCCCACTAATGATGCATCCGATGTTTGACTACCTGGACTACAAGAAAGCCGCCATCGCAGCGCTACAGGATTACGGCAACCAAGCCATCATCCTCGAACACGCAGACGACCTGACCGCCCACACCAGGATGCGGATGACCGCAATCCCCACGCCCTCCTACTCAGGGATGCCGAGCGCTCACAACCCTCGCTCTGCTGAGAACAAACTGGTTGGGGCGATCAGAAGGTTGGAGGAGCTTTCTGATCGTAAAGCTCGCGCGAAAGCCTACATGGATTGGTTCACCCCGATGTGGGAGCAACTAAGCGATGAGGACAAGTTCGTACTCGACGCTTTCTTCCTCGACAGCGCTACCAGTGAGGATGCGGCAACCAGGGTGGCTGAGCATTTCTATGTTGAGCGCAAGACCGCCTTCCAGAAAAAACAACGGGCAGTCGCCAGGCTCGCCAAGCTGCTTTACGCTCAGCCGGTTGGTTAGAGCTTCGTGCAAGGGGTGTAGAGATTTGGGTATGACTTTAGGGTTTTGGGCTTGAGATGATGTAAGTGGTTGAAATGTAGGTCCAACCACCTGGCCCCGCCACCAAGACTTAGTTCAGGTGTGCGGGGCTCACCCATACCCAGACCGAAAGAAGGGAGCCAAAGGCGATGCCGAGACGACCTGCATCTGCATGCTCCCACCCCGGCTGCCCGCAGCTTTCCACTGACCGCTACTGCCAGGTGCATGCGGCTGAACATGAGCGTAGCTACCGTCGCTACCAACGCGACCCGAAGATCAACAAGCGTTATGGTCATGCCTGGCGAAAGATCCGGGGCCGCTACATCGCCGCCCACCCACTCTGCGAACAATGCCAAGCAAACGGCAGAGTGACAGCGGCGCAGGAAGTGCACCACGTTCTACCGCTTGATCACGGCGGCACCCACGACGAGACCAATCTGCAAGCGCTCTGCAAGCCCTGCCACTCAAGGCAGACCGCTAGGGACGGCGACAGATGGAATAAGACCAAGGTCTACACCTACTAGCAAGGCCCCTCATGTAGGGCTGTGTGGCGTTCTAAGGCGACCTATTTCACGGTGGCAAAAGAAGCCAACCTACTCGAGTTAGGCGCGCACAGGGAAACTCGAACCCCCTAGGGGCGGTGTTATCTCTACGCTCTCGGTGGCCGCGAGCGGGCCTGGGGCTCCGTGTGCAACAAAGCCAAATCAAACACCCTATTGACCCCAGCCGCCCGATTCGCGGCCAAAACTAGACCCATATTGGAGGTGAAACTTGTGGCAAGAGACGGTACTAACCGTGGTGGCCGCCGCGTGAAAGCTGGCCGAAAACCAGACGCTTTGCATGAAAAACTCGCAGACGGCAGACCCGCCACCAGGCTCACCCCACCAGAGCCGCAAGATCTCGACCTCTACGACTTCACTGGCACTGATGTTGGCGACGGGGTTGAACTATCTGGTTCTTCGATGCCACCACCAGCTGACTACCTGTCGGCTGAGCAGCGCGACGGCAAACCACTCGGTGCAGACCTCGTCTATCGAGAGACCTGGGCGTGGCTTGATGAACGCGGCTGCACCGACTTCGTCTCCAAACGACTCATCGAGTCCTACGCGCAGGCGTTCGCCCGCTACGTCCAATGCGAAGAAGCCATCTCCAAGTTCGGCCTGCTCGGTAAGCACCCGACCACTGGCGCTGCTATCGCTTCTCCTTTTGTTGCCATGAGCCAGTCCTTCTCGAAGCAGGCGAATGTGTACTGGTACGAGATTTACGAGATCGTGCGCGCCACCTGCACCACCGACTTCACCGCCAGCACCTCACCACAAGATGACGTGATGGAAAAGCTCCTGAAAGCCAGAAGCTAACTCTTGCGTTTCTTCTTCGGTTTTGGAGCTGGTAGCGCTTCGGCTGTGAGTTCAAGCAGTTCGGTCAACCATTCTCGGTCTTCCCAAAGGTCTGCGGTGATGCGGTACCAGTCTTTTGCGCCTGGAAATGGCGGTGCAAGATCTAGTTCACCAATGAATTCGGCTCCGGGTTCTGTTGGTTTGACGAATAGCTCGTCGTCGCAGATGAGGGCGACGGTTTTGCCGTCCAGGTAGAGGCAGTATTCGCCAAACATTTTGCGGTGATTGATTCCTGGGTGGTCGTAGAGCTGGTCGAGCAGAAACTCCATGGTCTCGACGCTCGTCCCCACAGTTCACTCCCGTCTTAACAATTCGTTTTGGTGCTGGTTTCTACAGTACCTGCCGCACAGCCCCAATCGGCTGTGTTTACACACCCACCCCGACACGGTGGGTGTTTCTTTTTGCCCTGAAATTACACACCCTTTTTCTAGTTGGAAGGATCTACCGTTGACGATCAAAACTGCTGAAGCCGTCTGCATCGGCCACCCCGACAAACTCTGCGACCTGATCGCAGAAACCATCCTCGACGACATCACCCACGACGACCCCGCCGCCCGCGTAGCTGTCGAGGTCACAGCTAAGGGCAGGCATATTCATGTGTTTGGTGAAATCACCACCAAAGCCCGCCTGCGTATTCGCTCATCTGTGGCGTTTGCTTTAGAGCAGGCTGGCTATCAGCCGTGGCGGTTCCGCACCCACCTCAACATCAAGAAACAATCACCAGAAATCGGCGCAGGTGTCACCACCAGTCTTGAGGCACGCGCCGGTGATGATGATGCTTTCGTGCTGCTGGGGGCTGGTGATCAAGGCACCGTCTACGGGTACGCAACCTCTGAGAATGATGACATGCTGCCTACACCTTTGGTGGTGGCGCATGAGATTTGCCGCCGTATCGACCAAGCCCGCACCGACCACCTCATCACGGGGCTTAAGCCCGATGGCAAAGCCCAAGTCTCTATCCGCTACAACGGTGACGAGCCGGTTGAGGCTACCGCCATTGTGGTTTCCGTCCAGCACGACAAAAACAAAGACCTTGAGGTGCTGGAGCGTGAGCTGCGCTCCTTGGTGATTGAACCAGCCCTCGGCAACATCCCACTCGCCCCAAATGCGCTGGTGCTCATCAACCCTGCAGGCACCTTCATTAAGGGCGGCCCCGCAGCAGACGCTGGTCTTACCGGCCGTAAACTCGCTGTCGACACCTATGGCGGTCTTGGTGCGCATGGCGGTGGCGCGTTCGCTGGTAAGGACGTGTCTAAGGTTGATCGCACCGCAGCGCTCATGGCGCGCAGGATTGCGAAAACTATCATCGCCGCTGAACTCGCCACCGAAGCAACCGTTGCCATCTCCTACGCCATCGGTAAGGCAGACCCTGTCGCTTTCAGTGTTAACACTCACGGCACCGCAGTAGCCGATGATGAACTCATCACCCGTGCGTGTGAGCAGTTGTTCCCGCTGCGTCCTGCGGCGATGATCGACTTCCTGCATTTGCGAGGTACTCGTTTTGCCAGGTTTGCCACCTACGGGTATTTCGAGCTGCCAGCTAGGTGGGAGCACCACTATTCGAACGCCAGGGATTTGTTTAAGGCGGTGAAGAATCTTGAAATTGCAGAGACTCTCCGTCGATAAACTCACCCCCGCCACCTACAACCCCCGCAAAGAACTCAAACCAGGTGACGCAGAGTTCGAGAAACTCACCAGGTCACTGTCGGAGTTTGGGTATGTGGAGCCGGTGATCTGGAACAAAACCACCGGCAACATAGTCGGAGGCCACCAACGCCTCACGGCGCTTAAGCACCTGGGTCACACCGAGGTTGACTGTGTGGTCGTTGAGCTGGATGAAACCCGTGAGAAGGCGCTGAATGTTGCTTTGAACAAGATTAGTGGTGATTGGGATGAAGCAAAGCTCGCCCTAGTCATCGCCGATCTGGATATTGCTGATTTCGATGCGGAACTGACCGGTTTCGATGAAAAGGAAATCCAGCAACTCATCGGCTCCCTGGACGAAACAGAAATCGAGGATGACGGGTTTGACCTCACCGCAGCCCTTGAAGCAGCCGCCTTTGTGAAGCGTGGCGATGTCTGGATGGTTGGCCGTCACCGTCTGGTCTGTGGTGACGCTACGAATGCTGATGATGTGGCTGCGTTGATGGATGGCAAGCAAGCCAACCTGGTTTTGACTGACCCGCCCTATAACGTGGCGTTTGAGTCGAGCAGTGGCTTGTCGATTAAGAACGACAAAATGAACGGCGGTGCCTTCCGGCAGTTCCTGATCGATGCCTTCACCCAGATGGCAGCCCATAGCGAGAAGGGCGCGTCAGCCTATGTTTTCCATGCTGACACTGAGGGTTTGAATTTCCGGCAGGCCTTCCAGGACGCGGGCTTCTACCTCTCAGGCACCTGCATTTGGGTCAAAGACTCACTGGTGCTCGGGCGCTCTCCTTATCAGTGGCAGCATGAACCGGTTCTGTTTGGTTGGCTCAAGGGCGGCAAGCACTCCTGGTACGCGGATCGTAAGCAGACCACAGTGTGGAACTTTGCCAAACCCCGCAAAAACAGCGACCACCCAACCAGCAAACCCCTCGACTTGCTCGGGTATCCAATCACGAACTCCACGCAGGCCAACGCGATCGTGCTCGACACTTTCGCAGGCTCCGGCTCAACCCTGATGGCCTGCGAAGCCTTAAACCGGATCGCGTACTGCATGGAGCTGGACGAGAAATACGCCTCAGTGATTCTGCGCCGCTACGCCGATCACACAGGAGATGCCGCTGGTATCACCTGCCTGCGCGACGGAAAAGAGTATGCGTATTTGGATTTGGTGAAAGAGGTCGAACGATGAACCACCAGCCGCTCACACTCGGTTCGCTGTTTGATGGCTCAGGTGGATTCCCACTCGCCGCCAAGAACACTGGCATTTGGCCGGTGTGGGCAAGCGAGGTCGAGCCGTTCCCCATCCTGGTCACCAGCCGCCGGCTCAAGTACCTCACTCACGTTGGTGATGTGAGCAAGTTGGATGGTGGCCGGGTGGAGCCGGTGGACATTATTACTTTCGGCTCACCCTGCCAAGACCTCTCCATCGCAGGCAGGCGGGCAGGTTTAGAAGGCAACAAATCTAACCTGTTTTTCGAAGCGATCCGCGTCATCAAAGAAATGCGCGACGCAACCGGCGGCCAATACCCTCGGTTTGCGGTGTGGGAAAACGTGCCGGGTGCTTTCAGTTCTAACAAGGGAGATGATTTCCATGACGTCCTCAAACACCTCACCGCCATCATCGACGAGCAAGCAGCGGCTGAACTTCCTCGACCTCAGCGTTGGGAGCGAGCAGGAGCCATCGTGGGTGACGGCTACTCACTTGCCTGGCGAGTCCTCGACGCCCAATTTTTCGGAGTGCCCCAACGCCGCCGCAGGATCTTCCTTATCGCAGATTTTGGAAGCCAACGCGCACCCGAAATTCTCTTTGACCCCCACCAACTGTCAAACTCTGCTGGTCAAAGCGAAGAAGTACAACAAGCCACTACCACCCCTGCTGGAAACGGCGCTGAAGGCACAAGCAAGGCTTACTGTTTGAGGATGCGCCAGGGTAAACCTGGTGGCGGGAAAGGTCCGCTGATCCAAACAGAGCTGTCTGGCACGCTCGCTACCGGCAACGACCAGACGGTGTTTGCCCCGGTTGCTTACGGGTTTAACGCGATTCGCCCGAAATGGGGTCGTGTCGGCAAATACGGCTACCCGCTGGATATTGCCAAGACGCTGGACACGAAAGGCACCTGCCCTGATGGTGCTCAGGGCGGTATCGCCGTCGTCGATGAACATGAGCGCACGCATGTGGTGCGGCGTTTAACCCCTGTAGAGTGCGCGCGCCTGCAAGGGTTTCCTGACGAATGGGCTGAAAACCTCGGCTACAGCGACCCTACGGATGAGCAGCTGGTGTTTTGGCAGCAGGTCTTTGACACCTGGGGCACGATTTGTGGTTTGAAGACCCGGAAGACCAAGAAGCAGATCAGGGCATGGCTGGCTGACCCGTTCTCGAAGACTGCAGTGTTCAAACTTTGGGGCAACGGTGTCGCCCTGCCAGTGGTCGAGCATGTACTCACGGGGATCCGGGAACTCGTCGAAGCAGAGCAAGCAAGCACCTGAAAAATGGTGGGCGGAAGTAGTTGATAACCGTGTGGTTCTAGGGCTGTATGTACATGACCCAAACACCACAAAATGAAAGGAACGAGGAAGCCTTGAACAGCAACTACTTTCGCCCACTAGCCACCAAGTTTGATACCCGAACAAAGAAGCGCCTGCACACCCTGGCACAAACTATCGCGCATTTCGCTGAAGAACCCGCCATCCAAACCACAGGTGAAGCACACGCTTACAAGTGTCAGGGCACGCTCATCTACCCGGATGGCACAGTCATGTGGGGCGATGAACTCGACACCGGACTCATCAGCTACATCACCCGCTACCTCCAGCACGACGAGGACATTGAGGGCGAGGAAATCACCGGCTTCCCGGTGAGCATTACCGTTAAGGAGGAGCAGCTGGAACTGGAGCGTGAGTGGTGGGCACCGCGCCATGTGCGCAATATTGAACGAATCCTCACGGCCAAACAGCCACTGCTCGCAAAAACCCTCGGCATCCACGAAGAACAGGTACTCCCAGTACGCGATGGCAATAAGCTGATTTTCCGCTGGCTCACGGGCAACACAAGCGAGTCTTTGCGTGTGGCGCTGCCGATGCTGCTTGGCGCGATCCACGCTCATGCTGCTACCAGCCGTAAACTCCAAGCCACCTCAAGCGCTACAGGTAACGAAAAATACGTGATGCGCTGCTGGCTTCTACGACTGGGCTTCAACGGGAGAGAACACCACAGCCTGCGAGTGGCACTGGGTGCGAATCTTTCGGGCTCTGCCGCACACCGCATCACCCCAACTGATGGCGAGGTGGCATAAATGGTTAGGCCTGGAACCTGGATCAAACTCAAGCGCATGAGCGACCCGTATGCGCCGGTGCCTGCTGGCACCTATGGCATCGTGACCTTTATTGACTCGATGGGCACGATTCATGTGGCGTGGAATAACGGCTCCAGCCTGGGGCTGATCCCCGAAGTTGACGAGTTTGAAATAGTGGCGGATTTGGCTGAAATAAAGGGCAAACCGACTGGATAGTGTGCCAAAGCTATGGCTGTATGTAAGTAAGCAAACAAGCACACAAGCCAAGGAGAAGGCCCAATGTTTACCACCCTCGAGCAGATCCAGATGGAACACCCAATCGCGATGCGCCACGGCGACCGAGTAATCGTCGCAGCCCACACCTGGAAGAAAGACCAAGGCCTGGGAGTGCAGGGCCGGATCTACGAATTCATTGACGAGCCCAGCGTTGAATTCAGCGCACTTGAATGCCGCCTCGAGCTGGTAGCTGAAAGCGACGAGCTTTTCTCAGACGAGGGAACCGCAATCGCATGGACCATGAACAACTAACCTACAGCCCCAAAAGGGCTGAAGCCACCCCGCCAGATAGTGCGGGGTGCACCTCGTAGAAACCCGCCTCATTCAAGAGATGTAAATCGCTGAAAAATAGTTTCTGATCTGGGCAAATACGACTGGATAGTGTGCACAGCGTATGGCTATATAGACATAACAAAACAGCACAAACCGAAAGGATCCAAGCCATGAACCTAGATCAAATCTTCCGCGAAGAAAACACTGCCCGCCTCGTAGCCCGCGGCAAGAAACTCGGCTACGACATCTACCGCATCGCGTATACCTTCGACCGTATGGAAATCAGCATCGCCAACGACCGCACCTGGGACTACACCCCAGAGATCTACTTCGAACGTGGCACCGGCTGGGTTATCCAAACCACCGCCTACGGCATGAAGAGCATTGAAGAAATCGAGAAGGTCACCGACGGCTACCAACGAGCCATCGCCATGGTGAAAGAACTGAATTCTTACAACAATGGCGACCTGAAAGAGCTCAACGCCTAACAAGTCCAAACAGCTTCAAGCTCGAATAGAAAGTGGAGTTTATGACAGTTATCAAACCGCTCGATTTTCAAGTGACGGTAAGCAATAAAAATAGCTCCCGATCTGGGCAAAAACCGCCTTCAACACGAGATGAGCCAGTACCGAGCAACTATCCTCTTCCACGAACTGTAAATCCTCAAAGCCGAATTCACCGAGTTCGACAATGACATCAAACCCCAAAGCAACCCGACAGATGCGGAGCGCTGTTCTATACACCCCGCACCCAGCACCCATCACTCCGGGTGTTTTTCTTTTACAAATTGGAAGGAGCCAGCGTTGCGCAAACTTGAGACCTACACGCCCAGCACCTTCATGGCTCCCACCTCCCACTACGACAAGAAACGCGCCGACTATGCCGTGGCCTTCATCCAGGCCCTCAAACACACTAAAGGCCGCTGGTCCGGCAAAAACTTCGAACTGATCGACTGGCAAGAACAAATCGTGCGAGACATCTTCGGCACGATCAAACCCGACGGCTACCGCCAATTCACTACCGCCTACGTCGAAATTCCCAAGAAACAAGGCAAAAGCGAACTGGCCGCCGCCATCGCCCTCCTGTTGACATGTGGCGACGGTGAAGAGCGAGCCGAAGTCTACGGCTGTGCAGCCGACCGCCAGCAAGCCTCCATCGTCTTCGAAGTCGCAGCAGACATGATCCGCATGTGCCCGCCACTGGCCAAGCGAGTCAAAATCCAAGCCTCACAAAAACGCATCATCTACACCCCAACCAACAGCTTCTACCAGGTTCTTTCCGCAGAGGCCTACTCCAAGCACGGCTTCAACATCTCCGGGGTGGTCTTTGATGAGCTGCACACCCAACCCAATCGCGCCTTGGTTGATGTTATGACCAAAGGCTCCGGTGATGCACGCACCCAGCCCTTGTATTTCTTCATCACCACCGCCGGCACCGACACCCACAGCATTTGCTACGAGTACCATCAAAAAGCCCTCGATTTGATCGCCGGCAAAAAGCACGACCCGACCTTCTACCCGGTCGTTTATGGTGCTGCCCCTGAGGATGACTGGACCGCAGAGGAAACCTGGCTGAAAGCAAACCCGTCGCTTGGGATCACGGTGCCGATTGCGAAAGTGCAGGAGGCTTGCAACTCGGCCAAGCAGAACCCGGCTGAGGAGAACGCTTTCAGGCAGCTACGGTTGAACCAATGGGTAAAGCAGTCGGTGCGGTGGATGCCTATGCACGTCTGGGACACCAATAGCCATCCCGTTGATTTGAGTGCTTTGGAGGGCAGGGTTTGTTACGGCGGACTCGACCTCGCCAGCACTACTGACATCACGGCTTTCGTGCTGGTTTTCCCACCCGAAGATGAGGATGACAAGTATGTGGTGGTGCCGTGGTTTTGGATCCCCGAAGACAACCTCAAACTTAGGGTCGCCCGCGACCACGTCCCCTACGACACCTGGGCAGCCCAAGGCCACCTCAACACGACCGAGGGCAATGTGGTGCACTACGCCGCTATCGAAGCCTTCATCGAAGAACTAGGTGCCCGGTTCGATATCCGCCAGATCGCCTACGACCGTTGGGGCGCTGTGCAAATGAGTCAGAACCTCGAAGCCTTGGGGTTTACGGTGGTGCCGTTTGGTCAGGGCTTCAAAGACATGAGCCCGCCATCCAAAGAGTTCATGAAGCTCGCCCTGGAAGGAAAGCTCGCCCACGGTGGTCACCCGGTCCTCAGTTGGATGGTGGACAACATTCATATCCGGCAGGATCCGGCTGGCAACATCAAGCCCGACAAGCAGAAAAGCACGGAGAAGATTGACGGCGTGGTCGCCACCATCATGGCCTTAGATCGCGCCATCCGCTGCGGCAACGTTTCGACGAGTACCTCGGTGTATGACGAGCGCGGGCTATTGGTCTTGTAAATCTTCGTTTGAGACAATAGGAAAAGCCAAAATTCCTAGGAGAACAATGGATTTACCACTTACGACGCAACGGCTAAAACTGCGTGCCCACACTCCAGAAGATGTGATTGCCCTACAGAGGTTCTACTCTCAACCTGAAGTGGCGCGGTTCCTGCTTGATGAACCCTGGAGCCAAGAGGATGCCACTGCGAAAGTCGAAGAAAGACTGCCCAAAACTGACCTAAACGGACCAACTAACTCATTGGCTCTTGTTATTGAGGTTGAAGGTCAGGCCATTGGTGATGTTGCACTGTGGTTTACAGACGTTGAAAACCGGGTTGCTGAAATCGGCTGGGTTCTCGACCCCGCTTACGGCGGCAAGGGGTATGCAACGGAAGCCGTCAAAACAGTACTGGATCTCGCCTTTGACCGCTACAGCTGCCGCAGAGTTGTGGCCCAAATGGATGCTCGCAACAACGCGTCAGCCAAACTTGCTGAGCGCCTAGGCATGGTTAAGGAAGCCCATCACCGTCAGGATTGGTTCTCCAAGGGTGAGTGGACAGACACCCTCATTTACGCGATGCTCACCTCAGACCGGTAACTACTGAAGCACCATCCTTCGAAAGCACTTCTTGCTCAAGCGAGAGGTGCTTTTCTCATTTCTTGAAAGGAGAACCCTGATGGGATTCTTTGACTGGCTCAGGCCACGCCCAGCCGAAAACACGGCCTTCACCACGGGGCATTCTTTCTTCTTCGGCAACACCACCAGCGGCAAACCCGTCAACGAACGAACCGCCATGCAAATGACCGCCGTCTACTCCTGCGTGCGCATCCTCGCTGAAGCCATCGCGGGACTGCCATTGCACGTCTACGAAACCCGAGAAGATGGTGGCAAAGAGAAAGCACTGACGCACCCGCTTTACCGTTTGTTGCATGATGAGCCGAACCCGGAGATGACCAGCTTTGTCTTCCGTGAAACCCTCATGACCCACCTGCTTTTGTGGGGTAACGCCTACGCGCAGGTGATCCGCAACGGCAAGGGCGAAGTCCTCGCCCTCTACCCACTAATGCCAAACCGCATCAAAGCCGGGCGGGATAAGAACGGCGCGATCTACTACGACTATCAAACCACCAGCAATGACCCAGGCAACCCCAGCGGCATCGTCACCCTCAGCGCCGCAGACGTGCTCCATATTCCAGGGCTGGGCTTTGACGGGCTAGTTGGCTACTCGCCGATTGCGATGGCGAAAAACGCTATCGGTCTAGCCCAAGCTACTGAAGAATACGGAGCTTCGTTTTTTGCTAATGGGGCTGCTCCTGGTGGTGTGCTCGAGCACCCAGGCACAATCAAAGACCCATCACGGGTGCGGGAGTCCTGGCAGAAAACCTTCGGTGGAGCAAGGAACGGCAACAAGGTCGCTGTGCTCGAAGAAGGCATGAAGTACACGCCGATCGCAGTGTCGCCGGAGCAGGCGCAGTTTTTGGAGACGCGGAAGTTTCAGCTCAACGAAATAGCCCGCATCTTCCGTATACCACCGCACATGATCGGCGACCTCGAAAAATCGAGCTTCTCCAACATCGAGCAGCAGTCCCTGGAGTTCGTGAAATACACCCTGGATCCCTGGGTGATCCGCTGGGAACAAGCAATCACCAAAACCCTGCTCACTGCCCGCGAGAAGCCGCAGGTGTTTGTGAAGTTCAACCTCGAAGGACTCCTGCGAGGCGACTACGTGTCTCGCATGAACGGGTACGCGGTCGCGCGGCAGAACGGGTGGATGAGCGCCAACGACATCCGCGAACTTGAAAACCTCGACCGCATCGAACCAGAACGCGGCGGGGATGAGTATCTGGTGAACGGCAACATGCTGCCACTGAACCTTGCTGGCGCTTACGCCACCCACGCTGACCAACACACTACTGACCCGCCTAGGGAGGAACATTGAGTCGAAGATTTTGGAACTGGACAAACCCCGACCCGGACGCAGAACAAGGCGTTCGGGTTTTGCATATTCACGGCCCCATTGCTGAGGAGTCTTGGTTTGACGACGAAACCACACCAGCACTCTTCGCCAGCGAGCTCGAAGCCGGCACTGGTGATGTGACGGTGTGGATTAACAGCCCTGGCGGTGACTGCATTGCCGCGGCGCAAATCTACAACATGCTCATGGAATACACCGGGCACGTCACCGTCATCATCGACGGCCTAGCCGCCAGTGCAGCGTCCGTGATCGCGATGGCTGCATCGACGGTGAAAATGACGCCGGTGTCCATGATGATGATCCACAACCCAGCAACCCTCGCCATCGGCGACAAGGCTGAGCTGGGTAAAGCCATCGAGATGCTCGATGCGGTCAAGGAATCCATCATCAACGCCTACGAGCTCAAGACCGGGATGCAGCGAGCCAAGCTCGCCCGGCTCATGGATGCAGAAACCTGGATGGACGCCAGGGCTGCTATCGACATGGGTTTTGCCGACGAACTCCACCACCCAACAGGAGCAGAGGAAGCCACCCCAGCAACTGAGGCGTTGGTGTTTAACCGCCTCACAGCCGAGCTTGCTCTGGTTAACAAACTCGCAGGTACCCCACCAACCAAACCAACATCAGCAGCACAGCCTGCCGGTCGCTCTATCGCTGAGGCTCTCTCAGCGCTGGAGAACCTGAAAACCCGTATTCGCCTCTAACAAATAGGAGAACCAACTCATGACCACCACCAACACCCACGACCTGATCCAGCGCCGCGCCAAGGCATGGCACGAAGCCAAAGACTTCCTGGACAACCGCCGCGAAGACGGCGTGCTCTCTGCTGAGGATGAGCAGATCTACCAGCGCATGGAAGAAGACATCCAAAAGCTCACCAACGAAATCGAACGCAGTGAGCGAGCAGAACGCATAGAACGCGAAATGGCCCGCGCCACCGCACAGCCACTGACCGCCATGCCGGGCATGACCCCAACCGATGCCATGGACGAAGGCAAAGGCCGCGGCACCGCACACTACAAGCAGTCCTTTTGGAACATGATGCGACTGCAGGGCGACCCAGTAGCTCTCCGCAATGCCCTGAGTGAGGGTGTTGATTCTGACGGCGGCTACCTGGTGCCTGACGAGTTCGAACAGACCCTGATCACCGCCCTGGCCGATGAATCAACGATTCGTGGCCTTGCTACCGTCATTCAGACCACCAGCGGAGATCGCAAGATTCCAGTCGTTGCATCGACCGGTGCGGCTTCGTGGATTGGTGAAGGTAAGAACTTCACCGAAGGAAACGACACTTTTGATCAGAAAGCCCTCAACGCGCATAAGCTTGGTGCTTTCATCAAGATCAGCGACGAGTTGATCAACGATTCGGCTTTCAACCTTGAGGCGTATTTGGCTGCTGATTTTGCTCGCCGCATCAACGCCACCGAAGAAGAAGCCTTCGTCAACGGCACCGGCCAAGGCCAGCCAACTGGCATCTTCCACCCAACCGAAGGTGGCACCAGCGCTAACACCACTGCCAAGGCAGCCGAGATCACCGCTGATGAGCTAATCGACCTGCACTACGCTCTGCGTGCTCCGTATCGGAAGAACGCGACCTGGCTGATGAATGACACCACCGTCAAGCAGGTACGAAAGCTCAAGGACTCAACCGGCCAGTACCTGTGGCAGCCAGCTTTGACCGTCGGCACCCCAGACACCATCCTCGGCCGACCAGTAGCAACTTCTGTGTTTGCTCCTGAGATCAAGGCGGGTGCCCGCACCGTGGCCTTCGGTGACTTCTCCTACTACTGGATTGCGGATCGTCAGGGTCGTGCCTTTAAGCGTCTGAACGAAATGTTCGCGCTCTCTGGTCAGGTTGGTTTCCTTGCCAGCCAGCGCGTGGACGGCCGTCTGATGCTGCCTGAAGCAGTCCAGGTGCTCACCCAAAAAGCCAGCTAACCACTAGCCCCTGAATGAATGAGAGGAGGTGGCAGCATGACCACCAGTTTGCTTGACCGCGTAAAACACAACTTAATCCTTACCCACAGTGAGGATGACGAGCTGATTGCGCACATGGTGGCTGCTGCCACCTCCTACGCCGCGTCCTACCAGCACCTACCTGACGGGCACTACACCCAGCATCCGATGAGCGGTGCGACCCAGCAGGCCGTCATCATGCTCGCCAGCCATTTCTACGAGTCACGGGATGGCTCAACCGCTGGCTTCTGGAACGACAAGACCCAGGCCGCATCTTCGGTGTGGGATGCGGTGAACCGGCTGTTGGTGATGGATCGCGAATGGAAAATCTAGAAGGGAGCATCGCTGATGTCTTTCGGGCTGATGCGCCACACCATCAAGATTTACGCTCCGGGTCACGCAACAGATACTGCTGGCTTCCACACAGATACGCCAATCCTCAAAGCTACGGTTCGGGCTGCGGTTGAGCACCGCCACGCAACCAGTGCCTGGGTGAACCGCGCCTCCTTTTATAAGGCCACCGCCATGTTTCGCTTCCGCCTGCACCCTGAGTGGAGGGTGGATGAGCGCGACCTCATCAAACACGATGGCCGCACCTATTTCATCGACTCCGTTGAAATCATCGGAAACAGATATGTGGAGGTGCTGGCTCACCACACCACCCCTGAAGGAGAAGGCCGGGATGGCTAGAGCTGAAATCAAAATTCCCACCAAGTTCATCGACGCCCTGGAAGCAGCATCCACGCAGATCGATTCCATTGCAGGTGATGCTCTAAAAGCCGGAGCCGCAGTAGTGGAACCAAGGATGCGCACCAACCTCACCGGCGCGATTGGTAAAACCATCCGCCCCAGCGAATCCACCGGCCAGCTCCTTGCAGCCCTCGGCACAACCCCAGTCGGTGCAACCAGCCGGGGCACATTGAATGTGAAGGTGGGGTTTGCTGAAAACCGCCGCGATGGCATCTCACACGCCAAGATCGCCACCGTTCTCGAATACGGCTCCTCCCGTCAAGCAGCCAGGCCGTTTCTTGCACCCACCAGAGCACAAACCCGAAGTAGCGCGGTGGCCGCGATGAAAGAAACCCTCACCACGAAGCTGGAAGGACTAACCAAGTGACAAAACCACTGCTCGAACTACTGACCGGCCTGTGCAAGAAACTCAACCTGCCCAGCGCTACCGGCACCTTCAATAAAGCCCCCGCACCTGAAACGTTCGTGGTGTTCACCCCGAATGCTGACGTGTTTGACCTGTACGCGGCCAACCAGCCCGGAGTCGACATCGAACATGTTCGGCTCTCGCTTTTTACCCGCGGCAATTACCTTCACCTGCGGGATCTGCTCTGTCACGGGATCCTGCAAGCAGGCATCACTGTTGAAGCCAGAACCTATGTCGGGTTCGAAGCCGATACCGGCTACCACCATTACGCAATCGACTGCGTCACCTACCGCGCCGTCTAGAAAGGACACACCACCATGGCAACTATTGGTCTCGACAAGCTCTACTACGCCACCATCACAGAAAACGAAAAGGGCGAAGAAACCTACGCCACCCCCGAACCCCTAGCTAAGGCCATCAGTGCCGAACTCTCGGTCGAAGTTGCCGAAGCTATCTTGTATGCCGATGACGGACCGAGTGAAGTAGTCAAAGAATTCAAGTCAGGCACCCTCACCCTCGGGGTGGATGATATCGGGCCGAGCGTAGCAGCAGCCTTGACCGGTGCCCGAGTTGATGCCAACGGGGTACTTATTTCGGCCTCTGAAGACGGCGGTAAGCCAGTGGCGATTGGATTCCGCGCCGCTAAGGCTAACGGCAAGTACAAGTATTTCTGGCTCTACAAGGTCAAGTTCGCCCTGCCTACCTCCAGCCTGGCAACCAAGGGCGACTCGATTACGTTCCAAACCCCAAGTATTGAAGGCACCATCATGCGCCGCAACAAGCCAGATACCACCGGCAAACACCCTTGGAAGGCAGAAGTCACCGAAGGAGATACCGGTGTGGCCGCCAAGACCATTACTGACTGGTACACCAAGGTCTACGAGCCTGGCGCTGACGCGTCTACTGCTGTAAGTGGAGGTTCTCGATAATGTCTGATCAAAGAAGCGCAACAATAACCATTGCCGGACGCGAGTTGGAACTCATCCTCACCACCCGCGCCACCCGCGAAATAGCGCAGCGTTACGGTGGGCTTGAAAACCTCGGTAAAGCCTTAGAAGAGTCGAATGACATCGCCCATAGCCTCACCGAAGTGATCTGGCTGATCGCGCTGCTTGCTAACCAGTCAGTGCTAATTCACAACCTGAAGAACCCTGACAACAAACAGCCAGAGCTCACCACTGACGAACTCGAGATTCTCACTATCCCAAGTGATCTGGCTGGCTACAAGGACGCAATTAGTGCCGCAATGGTGAAAGGCACCAAGCGTGAAATCGTCTCTGACCCAAAAGCACCAGTGCCAGCAACAGCCAGGTAGATTCTGACGCTGCGATCTTCACCAGGCTTTTGTATATCGGTCTCAGCCAACTCGCACTGACCCAGGATGAGGTGTGGTTGATGCCTTTTGGTCTGTTGCTTGATTTGGTGGAGTGCTGGAAACAGGAAACTGGCCGCGCTAAACCGTTCAAGCAAGTGACGATCGATGACGTGATCCCGCCAGGGATTTAGACAATGGTGGGTGGTTTTTGCTGTTTGCCACGCGGGTTAGTAAACGCCAGAGTACCAAACCATCCAATTCGGGTATCCGCCCACCATTGCAGCAGCTCTCCCGCTGTTTCACCATGCCGGTACAAATCGAACGCGTCTGTTTCCCCAGCCAGCCGACCATCTACTTGTTCAGCTATCGCTGCCGCCACTAGGCCGCTGATGATGATCGCGGCTGGGGTTTCGTCTGGCTCCACCCAGTATTCGTGACCGATCAGGTTCATCGCATCGAAGTGCTCGTCACTGAGTTCTTGTTTGAACTCGTACCGCACAAACGGGTACGGGACTCCAACCATTTCTGGCGGGTAACCGTGCGGGTGACCAAACCGCTCGAATTCTTCAACCTCGTCCTCACTGATGCGGGAGCGATCCTTTCGTTCAACCACTATCTGGCCAACCCAAAACCCGCAAGCAGTGACTTCAACCGTGAAAGCTGCATCGGTTTCACCCGCCGAAACCACAGCATGCACTGCTGTATTTAACCCGTACTTGGCTGCCATTTCGTCCACCAACTCTTGCACCCGTTCTTGTAGGGCCGTCAGGTCTGGCTGGGTGCTGGTGAGGGGGTGGACGGTTAATGCGGCAGTCATGTTTTCAACTTTATTGGCCTATCCCGTGAGCCTTGCTAGGAGGTGCTTGTGCGATGAGTGATTCAACTTTTGGTTTGAAGATCGGTGTTGAGGGTGAACGCGAGTTCAAGAAAGCCCTCACTGAGATCAACCGTGAAATGCGGGTGCTTGGTTCTGAAATGAAACTGGTGGCTTCCCAGTTCGGCAAGAACGAAACCAGCGCCGCCGCTCTGACTGCCAAAAACGCACAATTGGCAAAAGAAGTTGATGCTCACCGCAACAAGGTCGAAACTCTCAAAGCCGCGTTAGAGAATTCCGCCCAGTCGTTTGGTGAGAATGATGCCCGCACCAAGAACTGGCAGATCCAACTCAACAACGCCACCGCCACCCTCAACGATCTTGAAAAAGAACTAGCCGAGGGCACTAAAGCACTCGATGCGCTCACTGACGAAACCGGTGACACTGAAGGCGAACTCAAAGACGCTGCCTCGGGTGCTGACAAGCTCACCAGCGAAGTCGACCAGCTCGGTGACGAACTCGATGATGGCACGAAGAAAACCAGCATCTTCGGTGACGTCCTCAAAGCAAACCTTGCCAGCGAGTTCATTATCGGTGGGATCAAAGCGATCGGGACCGCTATCTCTGGGATCTCTAAAGGTTTCGTGGGTGTCCTCAAAGACGGTATCGAATACAACGCTCAAATGGAGCAGTACACCACCAGCTTCACCACTATGCTTGGTGATCAGGCGAAGGCGCAGGAGCTGGTTAACAACCTGAAGAAAGAAGCCGCCTCCACACCGTTTGGTATGGAGCATTTGGCGAAAAACACCCAAACCATGATGGCTTTCGGTATTAGTGCCGAAGAAGCCCAGGTGCGGTTGCGTCAACTCGGTGATATCTCCCAAGGAGATGCTGGCAAGCTCGAATCCCTGACCCTGGCCTTCGCCCAGATGTCATCCACCGGTAAGCTAACCGGCCAAGACTTGAACCAGATGATTAACGCTGGCTTCAACCCGCTGGAAGAAATCAGCCGCCAGACCGGTAAAAGCATCGGCGAGCTCAAAGAAGAAATGAGCAAAGGCGCAATCACCGCTGACATGGTGGCTGACGCTTTTGCCTCTGCAACCGCTGAAGGTGGCCGTTTCCATGGCGCGATGGAGGCACAATCCAAAACGTTCTCCGGCCAAATGGCCACGCTAGAAGATGGGGTCAACAACCTCAAAGGCTTACTGGCTGGCGGAGTGACCGCAGCGCTGGCTGAATCAGTTTTGCCGATGGTCAACGGCTGGGTCGATACCCTCACCGTTGCGTTCGAAGAAAACGGCATACCCGGTGTTATCGCGGCTTTTGACACCATCATCGCACAGGCACTGTCCTTCATCACCGAACAGCTACCAGTAGTACTAGAGACAGGGGTACAGATCATCTCAGCCCTGCTCGAAGGGCTAATCTCTGTGCTTCCGTCAGTGGCTGAATCAGCTCTACTTCTAGTCACCACCTTGCTGACCGCCCTGCTTGAAGCCCTGCCACTCTTCTTAGAAGCTGCCGCCCAGGTGATAACCACCCTCGTGACAGGCATAGGTGAGGCCCTACCGCAGCTTCTTCCTGTCATGGTGGCAACAGTGATGGCACTGGTACAGGGGCTCATTGAGAATCTGCCCATGATTCTTGAAGCTGCCCTAACCCTCATCTTGGGTCTAGCCCAAGGGCTACTGGAAGCTATCCCGGTACTCATTGAGGCTCTACCTGCCATCATCACCGCCATCGTTGAATTCCTGGCTACCGGAATCCCGGCCTTGATCCAGGCAGGAATCGACCTGCTCACCGCGCTCATCTCAGCACTGCCGGTCATTATCGAGACCATAGTGGCTGTCTTACCGCAGATTATCGACTCGATTATCACCAACTTGCTGGGCATGATTCCGCAGATTATCCAGGCGGGCATTGACCTTCTGGTGGCCCTGATTAGGGCCCTACCACAGATTATCCAAACCATCGTGGCCGCCCTGCCACAGATCATCTCGGCCATCATCACCGCCATTGCTTCGGCTATTCCGCAGATTATCCAGGCAGGTATACAGCTGTTGACCTCGCTGGTCTCTGCTCTGCCGCAGATTATTGGAGCGGTGGTGGCTGCGATTCCACAAATCATCATGGCGATCGTGAACGCGGTCATCGATGGTGTGCCACGCATGATTTCAGCTGGCGCTGACCTGATTCGTGGCCTGTGGCAAGGTATCCAGCAGCTGTCCGACTGGCTGTGGAATCAGGTGACGAGTTTCTGCCAAGGCATCTGGGACTCAATCACCGGGTTCTTCGGCATCCACTCACCATCACGCGAAATGGCGTGGATCGGTGACATGCTCACCCGTGGCTTGGCAGGCGGTATCGAGGACACCGGGCAGCGGGCGATCGACGCCGCAACCGAACTAGCTGAAGACACCCTCGACACATTCAGCGACCTGAACGCCGGCATCGATATTCCACTGACCCCCATCCCAGCAAATGCCACCACTCTCACCCCAGCCACTAACGAGTTTGGTGGAGCCACGGGGTTTGACGCTGGCGCGTTGATTGAGGCCACTAGCCGGACAGTGCTCGAGGGCTTAAACATTCAGGTTGTTTTAGATGACGGCACTTTGGTTGGAAAACTCGCACCACGCATTGATACCCACCTTGGCCGCATGAACCAACATGCGGCACTACTTTCAGGAGGCTACTAATGCACTCATTCCTACTCGATAACGAAAACAGCCTCGAATTTTTCGTCCTCATCACCGGCCCTGTCACACCACCCGTCTCAACCCGCATTGTTGAGGATATTGAAGTGGCTGGCAGGGCCGGCACCCTCACCAGACTCGGCGGCTGGCATGATGTCACCTTCACCATCCCGCTCCTGTTCGCTGGCGAGAACAAGCGCGATGACTATCGGAGGCTGGCAGCAAAAATCCAAACCGCACGCACCATCACACTCAGCCATGAGGGCGGCAGGTTCAGGAAACTCAAACACGCCACCCTTAGCCCGCTGGTTTATGACGGAGCGAGCTGGATGCGTGCGGAACTAACCGTCACCTGCCAACCTTTCACGTACCACCCGACCTACCAGCAAACCCTCAATCTTTCGGGGCAGAGCATTATCCAAAACCCTAGCCTGCTGCCGGCTGCTCCACGTCTTTGGATTAACGGGCACGGCACGGTGCAATTCAACCTGAACGATCAAACATTTATTGTGAAAAACCCGGTCGGGCAGATCCTGCTCGATTCTGAAAACCTCACCGCCTCAAGCGGCAACACTGCACAGCTTGACGCCCTCACCGGCGACTTCCCAATCCTCAAACCCGGCCAGAACTCTTTCTTCCTGCAAACCGGGCACGGCATCACGTCCTGGCGGCTGGAAGTGAACTGGCAAGACCCATAAACCACACATTTGGAGGCAAATCTCGTGATCACCATTCACCCTGAAAACACCACCAGCTTCACCCACACGGGATTTGGCCACCTCACAAATGACCTAATCGAACCAGTCGTAACCGAAGAAATCAGTGGCGAATACTCACTCACCTTCACCTACCCAGCAGACGCGATCCTGGCAGAGCACGTAAAAGTTGGTGCTTTAGTTGCTTGCCATGTGCCGACCGTGAATCAGCGGCAAGCGTTTCGCATCGTCACCGTTGAGCATGCTTTGAACGGGCTGCTGCGGGTGAAGGCACTGCATTTAAGTTACGACTTAGCGAAAGTGCTGATTGCTGACACCAACATCGTGAACAAGGACGCTAACCAAGCCCTCCTGCAGCTGCGTGGCGCAACCAACCCACCGAACGCGTTCACCGCTCTCAGCTCCTTCAACACCACCCCCAGAACAGTGCGGGTAGTGCGGCAAAGCGTCCTTGAATGCTTGATGGATACTGGCGGTGACAATACATTCGCTGCCCGCTATGGCGGTGAAATGCTCCGCAACAACCTGCATTTCGAGCATCGTACCCGGCTCGGCTCAGATCAGGGTGTGACGATTCGGGACCGCAAAAACCTCACCGGCTATCAAGCCACCATCGACTACACTCACACCCTCACCAGGATCCTGCCGGTGGGCTACGACGGCCTGTTGTTGCCAGAAAAATATGTTGATTCACCCCGCCTGAACGACTATCCGAAACCACTCGTCGGGGTCGTGAAATTCGATCACATAAAAGCCCAAAAACCGGGTGAAGAACCACGCGAAGGTGAACTGCCACTCGAACAAGCCCACGCTGCACTCAGGCAAGCAGCACAGGCAGCGTTCAATGACGGCCTGGATTTACCGGCGGCATCGTTCGAGGTGAATTTCATAGACCTGACCAGCACCCGCGAATACCAAAACACGGCACAGCTGGAAAAAGTGGTGCTCGGTGATACCGTCACCGTAATCCACACCGACTACAAGGCCCACTTAAAAGCCCGCATCGTCGGATACACCTACAACCCAGCCACCCGCCAATATATTGCGTTAAAGCTCGGCACCGTCACACCGTCTTTCACCTCAACCACCCGCACACTCACTCGCAGCATGGACGCCGTGAAAGCCGATGCCCAAACCGCTGTTGAGACGGCTTTGGCAGCACAAGTGTCGGCGAATGGGAAAAACACGATCCACTACGGACCAACCCAGCCGGCCACTGCCCAGATTGGTGACACCTGGTTCAAAGAAAACGGCGACCAAACCGAAATCTGGGTGTACAAGATCGGCAGCAACGGTGAGGCTACCTGGGTGTCGATCGCCAGCAACCTCAACACCTCACTCATGCAAGCAGAACTGGACGAACTGCAAAGTGTGCTCGCCGGCGTGAACACGAAAGTTGCTGCCGTAGAAGGCTTGGCTGACGAGTTCGATACCAGGCTGTTTCAAACCCAGCGGGAGTTTAAAAGCCTAGAAGAAGGACTGGTGTTTTTCGCCCAAAAAGTCATGGAAGTTGAGGACACCACAAACCAGCAAGTAAGCGCTGCAATGCAAAAGGCTGACCAAACCGCGCAAGCCCATGACGCACTGCGGTTGGAGTTCAACAGCAATATGCAATCCAATGAGCAGGCTTTGGTTGCAATCCGCAATGATGTACTGCTTAGAGCCACCAAAGGTGACTTGATTGCACAAATCAACGTTTCCCCCGAGACAATCCTGATTGACAGCAAACGCATCCACATCACTGGCACCACCACGATCGATGACGCGGTCATCAAAACCGCCATGATCCAAGATGCTGCCATCAACAACGCCAAAATCATAAACCTGGACGCCTCCAAAATCACCACCGGCTACCTCGCGGCAGCACGCATCCAAACCGGAGCGATCACCAGTGACAAGCTCACGGTCGCCAACGGTTTCATCAAAACCGCGATGATCGCTGACTCTGCCATCACCAATGCGAAAATCGCGACCTTGGATGCTGCCAAGATCACCACCGGCACATTGAGTGCTGGCCGGATCGCGGCAAATTCGATTACTGCAGACAAGCTGGCAACCAACGCAATCCAAGTGGGGCTTGCTGGCTGGACACAGTCCATTCGCATTAGTCCAACCCAGATTTCTTGGTACGACGGCACCACCCTGGAAGGCACCATCACCTCAAGCGGGATGAAGTTCTATTACGGCACCCGCCATATCGGTGATGTGGGTCGCCGACAGAAAAAGGATGCCCCCACTGTTCAAGGCATCATCAACCACCTCGCCCCAGGTGGTGACTACACAGCATGGACATTCCAAGAAACCACCACCAGCGACAGCTACACCTATTTCACCTTCGACCCCAAGGGAAAATTCTACGGGCAGCGCGGCATCCACATGGGTGCTGACCTGCGCACCCACGGCTTCAAGTTCTACACCAACGGACATCGCTTCGTAACTCTAGAGGACGTTACTTTGGGCACACGTGGCACCTTCCCAGGCTGGTCAGGTTCTGGTGGTCGCGCCCAGGTGGTGTTTACCAGTAACGATTTGATGATCGTCACCAACAACACCTACTACTCAATGACCTCCATCGGTGCCCGCATCAGCGATCTAATCATGCGGGTCAACTCGCTGATTTCCACCTTCAACCGTGGTTGGGTGCAATCCATCCGCGATAACGGTGGCGGCACCGTGGCCTGGCAGTCATATTCCAACACCGGCCTATCAGCCATGTCGACTACCGTCTCCTAAATTCGAAAAGAGGACACCCCATGATTCAGGTTCAAAACCGCTACCTACCTACCCTGATCCCCTTCCTTGAAGGAATGAAGCTTGCAGGCACAGCCTCTCGTGCCCGCTCCAAACTGCTCGCCTTAGTCATCGATGCTTACAGCGCTTTGGCCATCAGCGAGCGTGAACTAGTCAAAGAACACGCAGTGCTCAACGAGAAAGGCGAACCGCACATAGCTGAGGATGGAACTTTCGAGCTAAAAGACCCTCAACTGGCAGATGACTACCTGACTGCTCGTGAAGCACTCATTAGCGAACATGCCATCCTCACCCCAGCCTATGCAGAACACCCAGCTCAGTTGCTTGAACTCCTCGAGAACTACACGGTGGAGTTGTCAGGTGATGAAGCTGCCGTCTATGACCACCTCTACGACCAAATCCTCAAGGCGGTAGACCGTGAACAGTGATGCCAGCCAATGGGTGGAAGAGCTCACCGAACTTCTCGAAGCCCCACCGATTATCGACCCAGAACCGGAAAGTACTGAACCAGCCTTGCCACCACCGGTCATAACACCGCCACCACTACCGAAGGCAAAGACAACGGTGGTTGACCTTGCCACCGAAGTACTCGACGCACTGACCAGCCCTGAAGCAAGCTAAACCAGCTGGCTTCTTCACTTTTCAGGCCACCCACACAGGGTGGCTTTTTGCATCTAAGGAGCCATCTCTTGTTCATGAAAACTTTATGGGCCAGCACCCAATCAGTTGTCACCGCCGCAGGTGGCATAGCTGGCTGGCTGTTCGGAGGAATCGATGGGCTAGTGATTGCCCTGGTTGCTTTCGTCGTTGCCGATTACCTCACTGGCGTGATGGCTGCAATCAGCGAAGGTCAACTCTCTAGCGCTGTGGGCTTTCGTGGAATCTTCCGCAAAATCCTCATCTTCACCCTGGTCGGTCTTGCCAACCTGCTCGATGTTCACGTGCTCGGGGATACCAGTGTTCTACGCACAGCAACCATCTTTTTCTACATCTCAAACGAAGGCATCAGCCTGCTCGAAAACACCACAAGGCTAGGCCTACCAGTACCAGAACGCATCCGTAACGCCCTGGATCTCATCGGCCACAAACACAACCCAACCCACTCTGAAGGAGAAAACCAATGAGCCATTCTTACACTCTGAATCACCGTCAGGCAGCCTGCTTCACCCCAGGCCGCGGCGGCAACCGCATCACCACCATCGTCATCCACCACTGGGACGACCCAGCCAAAAACCCGAGCTTCAACGGCACCGTAGACTGGTTTGTCACTGGACGTGGCCGCAACAGCGCCCACTACGTCGTTGAAGCAGGACGCGTCACCCGCCTGGTTGCCGAGTCCGATACCGCTTGGCATGCAGGAAACTGGCCAGTCAACCAGAGAAGTATCGGCATCGAATGTAACCCACGCGCTAGTGAGGCTGATAAGCAGACTGTTGCCGCGCTGATCCGCGATATTCAGTCTCGTCACGGCAAGCTCCGCATCATCGGCCACAAAGACGCGTCTTCTACTGCGTGCCCTGGACGCTACTACCCACCAGCACAGGTACTCGCACCATACCTCGGTGGCAACAGTGGTGTGCCGGCCGCACCAAAGCCACCTGCCGTGTCTGCTCCTGGTGGCAGCGTGGATGAGCTGGCACGAGCAGTACTCGCAGGCAAGTACGGCAACGGTGAAGAACGCAAGCGCCGCCTAGGCTCTCGCTACGCAGAAGTGCAGCGTCGGGTGAACGAGCTGATCGCCGGCAAAGCACCAGCACCAGATAGCCCGAACCTGGATGCACTAGCAAACGCGGTACTTCGTGGTGAATACGGTAACGGTGAGGAGCGCCGCCGCCGTCTGGGTCACCTGTATCAGCCGGTGCAGGATCTGGTGAACCGTAAGCTCGGCATCCGCTAAACACCACACCCTTGCTATGTTTTTGGTCCCGCATTAGCCCCCAGTTGGGTTGGTGCGGGACCTTTTCTCATTTTTGGGGCTTAACAAAACGGCTCTGTCTGGCCTACCTGTGACCCGTTTCTTTTCTACCCATCACAGGAGCACCAAGGATTATGGCGCTGACAGAGCATCAAAAACAAGTGGCCATACGCATCAAAGAACAAGGCGGCACACCCAAACAAGTAGCCGACCTGCTGTGCGCAAGCCTTTCTGATGTGAAGAATTTTCTCGCCCGAGCAAAAATCACCCCTACCCAAACTATTGAGGATGGACTGTGGTGCGCCTGGTGCGGAGAACACCTTGAAGCATCAAAGTTCAATCCTCGTAAACGCTTCTGCAATGATGCTCACCGGCTGAAATGGTGGGCTGAAAACCGCCAGCACATCACACCCCGTAACCGAGAAACACAGCACTGCCTGAATTGCGGCACTGTGTTTGTTGCGTGGAGTTCGGCTACACGAAAGTACTGCGATCACGCCTGCTACATCCAGCACCGCTACGGCACTAAAGGCGGTAAACAATGAGCCTCCTCAACGCTGAAACAAGGTGCCGCACCACCCTTAATGTTGCTCGCCAAATGCTGGATAAGAACCTCATCACCATCGATGAATACCGATTGTTGGAGGAGCGTCTAGTGGTGAAGTATTCAGCGAAAATTAGCGGCCTGAATCTGCCCACATCTGCTTGATACAAACCCGCTTCTAGGGCTGTATGTACATGACCCAAAGACCTACGAGTTTTCAGGAGAAAACACCTGATGAGCACCATCATTGAACTACCCGCCAGGCAAATCAAACCTGCCGTTGTGCGGGTAGCAGCCTATGCGCGAGTGAGCACAGCAAGCGACAGGCAGTTACATTCGTATGCGGCGCAGGTTTCCCACTACCAACAAATGATTAGTTCTCGTGCTGGGTGGGTGTTTGCAGGCATCTACACTGACCACGGCATCACAGGCACAAGCACTGCAGCGCGTGAAGGCTTCCAGCGCATGATGGCTGCAGCCCGCGCTGGTGATATCGACCTGATCTTGACTAAGAGCATTAGCCGTTTCGCCCGTAACACCGTTGACCTGCTCGAGTATGTGCGCGAACTCAAGATCCTCGGTGTGGCAGTGCTGTTTGAGCGGGAGAATATCGACACCTCCACGATGGATGGTGAAATCCTGCTTACCCTGCTCGCGTCCTTTGCGCAGGCAGAGAGCGAGTCGAATAGTCAGGCTGTGAAGTGGGCGGTGAGGAAGAAATACGAGGAGGGCTACGCGCACTCCATCACTGCACTCGGCTACCAAACAGTTGGCCGCGAAATACGTATCGTGCCGGATGAAGCAGAGCTCGTGCGCCGTCTCTTTCACGGCTACCTCGCTGGCATTAGCCCTGAGAAGATTGCTCAGCAGTTTCGGGATGAGGGGCTTACCCCAACGAGCCGTGGCCTGGTGGTGAATCCAAACCGTGCCCGCACAGTCCTAGACAACCCGATCTACATCGGCACCATCATCGGCCAGAAATACATCATGCCCACCGTTGGTGGCACAGCCTGCCTAAACCAAGGTGAAGAGCCAATGTATGTAATCGAGGAGCATCATGAGCCCATCATCGACCGCGCAACTTTCGATGCCGTACAAGCAGAGCTGAAACGTCGTAAGCGGGCAGGCCACCTCACCCTTGCACCATCAGTTGGCTCAAGCGCGTTGACGCATCGGGTCATTTGTACTGTGTGCGGCCGCAGGTATCACCGCAAAACCAAGCACCGCACGAACTGGAGCTACAAATTCTGGTGGTGCGAAACCGCCACCCGCGGCAACGGCAACCCCTGCAAAGCCAAACAAATCAAAGAACCACAACTCCATCAAACAGTGCTCGAAACCCTCGGGCTAGAGCTGTGGGATGACGAGAAAATCCTCAGCCTCATCGACCACATCGAAATCAGCCCCAGCCTGAAAATACGTGTCGTGCTTACAACCGGGGACACCATGACCCGCACCCTGGCAGGAGGTAAATAATGGCTCGCAAAGTCACCACCATCCCAGCAACCCGCACTATCACGGGCAGGCCAGTCACCACCGCATCTAAACGCAAAGTCGCAGGCTACGCCCGCGTCTCAACAAACGAAGAAGACCAAGCCAACTCCTATCAGGCACAGATTGACTACTACACCCAGTACATCAACGGCCGCACAGACTGGGAAATGGTCGAGGTCTACACCGACGAAGGCATCTCCGGCACCAGCACCGCCAAACGCCAAGGCTTCCAGCGCATGATCACTGACGCGCTGGCAGGCGGCATTGATTTGATTGTCACCAAAAGCGTGTCCCGTTTCGCCCGCAACACCGTCGACAGCCTAACCACCGTGCGGGCGCTCAAGGAGAAAGGTGTCGAGGTCTATTTCGAGAAAGAAAATATCTGGACGCTCGACTCCAAAGGCGAACTACTCATCACCATCATGTCGAGCCTTGCCCAGGAAGAATCACGTTCCATTAGCGAGAACGTCACCTGGGGTAAACGCAAAGCCTTCAAAGACGGCAAAGTCCACATCCCCTTCAGCTCAGTATTAGGCTTTTGCAAAGGCACAGACGGCGGCATCGAAATCGACCCAGAAACAGCACCAATCGTGGAACGCATCTACCGCGACTTCCTTGAGGGCGCATCACCTTTACAGATTGCTAAAGGCTTAACAGCTGATGGCATCCCGACCCCGCGCGGAGCCAAGGAGTGGCAGACCTCAACCGTCCGCTCAATCCTCACTAACGAAAAATACAAAGGCGATGCACTCCTGCAGAAGCGCTTCACCGCTGACTTCCTGACCAAGAAGCTGGTGAAGAACGAAGGGCAAGTACCCCAGTACTACGTGGAGGGCAGCCACCCTGCGATCATTGACCCTGATGTGTGGGAACTTGCCCAGCACATCATGAAAACCAGTAGCGGGGCTGGCAGGCACGACCGCACATTCTCACGCATGGTGTTTTGTGAGCATTGCGGTGGTTTGTATGGTGCGAAGACCTGGCACTCAACCAGCAAATATAAGCGGGTGGTGTGGAAATGCAATCGCCGCTACGAGGTAGACCACCCAGGCAAAACCCCGACCATCACGGATGAGATGTTGCAGGCAGCATGGGTTGAAGCGGTAACCGAGATGGTGAAGCGACGCAGCCTGATCGACTGGGAAGAACTCCACGCAGTGCTGGCCGACACTGCTGAGGTTGAAGCCGACATCCAAGTACTGCAGGGTGAGCTTGAGGTTGTCACTGAGCTGATGAACCGGGCGATTGAAGAAAACAAAACTGCAGCTCAAAACCAAGACGATTATTGGGTGCGTTTCAACCAGTTGGAAGAACGCTACACCAAGACCACCACGAAACTCACCGCAGCACAGGAACTACTAACTCGCAGGCAGGCGTGCGGGATTGAACTTGGTCGGATGCGCAAAGCCATCAAGGGGCTAAATCCTGACGCGCTCGAATGGGACGAAGCCTTGTTCCACCTCATTACCGAAAAGATTGTGATCACGACTCGCGGCCAGATCAAGGTTGACTTAAAGCTAGAATCCTAGGCTGGATTTCTCTCCTCAGCTAGAGCTGGATACCTCTACTCAAGAACCCCAAACTTTGGGAGGTTTAGTTTCTTGAGTACTTCTGTGAGTGCAGCATCAATCGCAACGAATGCAGAGCTAACGCGAACACTAAGCTGCTTATCTGTTGCACCGGCACGCATGATGATGCCGAAATCGCCAGTGAGTTTCAGGTCGCCTTCGCTGGTTTCCCAGATTACGAGTTTGGGCCAATATCTACCTTGGTGAACTTCAGATACATGCAGTTCAAGTTCTATACGGCGATCCTTAGGAATGGTGACGCCAAGGTCGCCACGAACCACGAAGATTCCGCTGTTTCCAGTAGTGAAGAAAACACGGTAGACGAAGCCATTAGCCATCAGTGCGATGTCGCCGTCATGGTCGAGATCAAAAACTATACCCTCTGAGTTTAGATATTCGATGACTCGTTCCTTGTTGACCGTCTGGACTACGCTTCCTTTTTGTTCGCGCACTGCTTGTAGCTTCACTGCCATCATTTCGGGTGAGCTTTGCTTGAGGGCAGCACTCAATGTGCCCGGCTGAGGCCGTTTGTTCACTACCTCTGTCAAGATTTGGTTGTGTTTTTCTAACTCTGCTTTTTCTTTTGCAAGTTTGTCTGCACGTTTACGCTCGCGTCCAACAAAAAAGGAAATAAGTACACCAATCACAAGTGAAAATGCGAGAATGCCAATCGCAATGAACCACTCAAATGCTGTCGAACCCATTGACTTCATTCGCTCCTCGTAAGCGCACCGAGAAGTTGCTGCATGAACATTCTCGTGCTGGTAACAGCAAACGCCATCTGGTCGGTGAGTTGAGCACGAGTAACACCCCTACCCAGATTAACCGCGAGTTCGGAGACGATACGGACCTCACCGTCATCGGTGATGTGGGAAATAATCTTCGGCGCAACCGTGTTTTGATGCCATGACTCGATGAACGAGCTGATTTCTTCACTGTTGTTCGCTGAAAAGTGCCGGACGGGGAAGCCGTAGATACACAGGATATGTTCGTGTTCGCCGTCGAGGATGAATTTGAAGTGGGTATCGTCAAGATAAGCTCTGACATCACCGCTGTCATCAACAAAGCAGGTAATGCCGTCAGATTGTAGTTGCTGCGCTATCAGCTCGCGGGTGATTGGCAGTAATTCTTGATCCAGATTAGAGTCTTCATTCAATGTGCAAACCTACAATCAAACGGATATAATTAGACCCATGTTGATTTCAGGTACCGCTTTCTTGCGGTTGCGCACCAACCGCTAAGGCGGTTTCCTACCCCGTAGGTTAAAAACCGCTCCGGTCCTTTAGCCGGGCGGCTATTTGTCACGCCCGGCTCCCTTTCAACTCCAAGGAGCACACCTGATGTCTGCATACGGACACGGCCGTCACGAGCATGGCCAAAATTTTCTCACCAACCACAAGATCATCAACTCCATCATCGACCTTGTGAAACAAACCTCCGGCCCCATCATTGAGATCGGACCAGGAAGCGGTGCCCTCACTCACCCGATGGCCCACTTGGGGAGGGCGATAACGGCAGTTGAAGTGGACGCAAAACTAGCTGCCAAAATCACACAAGAAACCTCCTCGGCGGCGGTCGAAGTGGTCCATGATGATTTCCTTAACTTCCGGTTACCCGCCACTCCCTGCGTCATTGTGGGAAACATTCCCTTTCACCTCACCACTGCCATTCTTCGAAAGTTGCTGCATGCGCCAGCATGGACTGACGCTGTACTCCTCATGCAGTGGGAAGTCGCTCGCCGCCGGGCCGGGGTAGGCGCAAGCACGATGATGACGGCTCAGTGGTCCCCATGGTTCACATTTCACCTGGGTTCTCGGGTACCAAGGACTGCTTTCCGGCCACAGCCAAACGTTGACGGGGGGATCTTAGTGATCCGCCGGGTGGGTGACCCGAAGATTCCGATAGAGCAGCGCAAAGCCTTTCAGGCGATGGTGCACACCGTTTTCACTGCCCGGGGACGCGGGATAAGGGAAATTCTCCGAAGGGCAGGGTTGTTTTCATCACGTTCAGAAACACAATCATGGTTGCACTCGCGAGGAATCGACCCCGCGACCCTACCTCCCAGATTGCACACCAGCGACTGGATCGATCTCTTCCAGGTGACTGGTTCCTCTCTACCTCACCATCGACCCATTTCACCATCGGGAAGTAGTCAACGACCTCCTCAACGGAAAAACCGAAGCCGGCGGCGTTAATCCCCACCA
>NZ_JANIKJ010000013.1:0-68177 GCF_024580965.1 Corynebacterium kozikiae | reverse complement strand
TTGGTTTCTCCGGAGCGATTACCGTTACCACACCAGTGTTCTCATCAATGGTCACCGTGTAACCGGTTGGAGGGGTGTAGTCAGCGGGGATGCTGAACTTGGTGCCCTCAGGTGCGGTGGTGGGGTTATCATCCGCATCAACAAACGAAGGAGTAGAGGTAGCTGGAGTACCAGGGGTCACCAAAGTGTTGGTGTACTTCGGATCAACAGAGTCAGTGATCGTACCGGTAGTTGGCTTGGAGTTAGGATCCTTCGGGTCAGTACCCTCCTTCTTCTCATCCTCGTCGGTGAAACCATCACCATCGTCGTCCTCATCGGTGACATCAGGGGTTTTATCGCCATCGGTGTCCAACTGGAACGGAGCGGTCGTAGAATCCGTAGAACCATCTGAGTAGGTCACCAGAACAGGAACCTCGAACTCTTCATCAGTGTTCACACTTGGTTTCTCCGGAGCGATTACCGTTACCACACCAGTGTTCTCATCAATGGTCACCGTGTAACCGGTTGGAGGGGTGTAGTCAGCGGGGATGCTGAACTTGGTGCCCTCAGGTGCGGTGGTGGGGTTGCCATCAGCGCCGGTAAGGGTGGGGGATGAGGTTGCGGGGGTGCCCGGTACTACGAGGGTGTTGTCGTAGGAGGGGGTGATCCCGTCGGTCAGCTTCTTTTTGGGGTCAACAGTGAAGGAGTCCTGAGCCAAAGGAATTGAGGCACGAGTTCCATCAGGGTTCACTGCATAGAGCTTGGCCACGTAGGTGGTTTTCTCAGTCAAATCAGCCGGAGCAGTGAAATCACAGGAAGGAATGGTGCCGGTGGCCGAAACATTGAAGCGGCAGTCCGAACCGGGCTTTACAACCTTGCCCTTCTGGTCAGTCCACTCGATTTCGTACTGCATGTTCGAGAGGAAGGCGCCGGGCAGACCGGTAGTTGTAGTTTGAACGGTATCGCCAGCTACACCGTAGTTGTCGTACGAGTCGTAGGGGGTGACATCGAAGCTGATCTGCTCGGGATGCAGAGCGAAGCCAGCGTTACGGAGCGAGTTGTAGTTCAGGGTGGTAACGCCGAAGTTTGCGCTGGGACCAATGTACCAGTTGTTACGCCACTCGGTAATCTGGCTGATGCCCTCCATACGCTCGGTGGAGATGAACAGCCAGTCCTTATTGATGTGCTTGGAAACAGCCGAGCCAGAGCGTGAAATGCCGCCTGCGGAAGTAGCCCAGCGGCCTTCTGAAGGTGACGCGGCCACGGTGCCTTTAAGCGCGTTGGCGTTGGCGTCTGCGAAGGTGCCTACGTTATCCCAAGAGGTTCCGTAGGTTCCATTGAACTGCAGGGAGTAGTCGCCATTAGCATCGGTAACCGCGTGTGCGGTTTCAGCGATCCAGAAGTCCTTGCCGTCGGCAGCAATCTGCTGCTTAATCCAGACCTGAAGATCAGCTTCGTTCTGCATGGTCCAGCCGAAGCCTCGGATGTTTGAGGTGCCGATAGCAGCAGGTGCTTCAGTCATGATCTTGGCAATACCTGCGTCAGAGAGGTAAGAGCCGTAAACGTTGACATCGGCAGCAGGGACGTCGCCGTTGTTAACGTCCGACAAAGTGCCGTAGTCAAGAGCGCCGGCTGGAGTACGGTTGTCCCAGAAGACCTTACCGTCAACGTTGCCGTATAGACCTTCTTTAGCGTTGTCGGTAGCGGCAGCAATGTTGTGCATGCCGTCGGGATCCTTGGCATCAGCGAACTGAATGTTCACATCATTCAGTCGATTGGGACCGAGGTCATAGGAGGCGCCTCCGCCGGTATCAAAAATGTAGGTTTCAGGGCCAACCTGACCGTTCATGTACTGGAAAAGCAGATCGTAGGTGGACGAATCAGGATTTACGGCCCACACACGGAACTTTTCACCCTCAGGCAAAAGTGCATCAGCATCGAAAGACTTGGTTGATCCATCCGGAGCCTGGTAGGACTTCATGACGATGTGGAAGGAGCCGTCTGTGCCCGTGGTGCCCTTGTAAATAGGGGAGGCGGTGCCGTCCTTCTCGAACCACTGGGCGTAAACAATTACGCCTTCCATTGGAACAGCATTATCAACGACGCGGTTGTTGGGGTTGCCCTTGCGGTTGTAGGTGACGTAGCCGTTGACGGAGTTCTTGGCATCGGTTTGGGTGGTACCGGTGTCAATGACGTTACGGCCGTCCACTGGGAGTTCGGCAGCCTGCGCAACATTCACAACCGGGAAGCCGGCTGGGGCAATGGTTGGCGCTACCAGGGTGAACGCCATAGCGGCTGCCGCAATGGTGATACCTTTGCGGTATGCCATGCGGCGGCCAGAATTCATGCGAGAATTCGGCATGAGTAGCCTTTCTTTTGGGGACAAGTGACACCTCGTAGGGCCTCGCGGCGGGCTCGCATGTGGGTAGCATGCGGAAGATGAGCCGTTGGCAGGCCGAGATGCTGCCGATAGCTTAACGAAACCTAAGTGTTATTTCCATAAGTAGCGGCTGAAAGTTGAAAAATCCCCAGTGGTAGTAAAAGTGCCACTCGTTGCCAATAGGCAATACCTGCGCAGATTCCCATTTTCTTGAAGGGTGTGACGATCACCATAGTGGTGATGTCGTTATGCCACCTATTGGGGGAGACGGGGTGGCGTCGGTAGTTTCCCCCCATAGAAAAGCGCCGAGCGGTGTTGTGCCTTGTCCCCAAACACAACACCGCTCGGCGCGATCCGCCTTAGTTCTGCTTGCGGCGGCGAGTTGCCAGCAGCAACGCACCTGCAGCAGAGGCGATGAGTGCGGCGGCGAGGGCCGCAGCCACACCCGAGACGCCAGTATTAGCTAGAGCCCCGCGGTTGCCCGTCACTGGCTGGGATGCCTGTGCCGGCTGGCCGGAATTGCCGGAGTTTCCAGAGTTTCCGGCGTTATCGGACTGCTGAGCACCTTGGCTGGTGCTTTGGTTGCCGCTATTGCTACCAGCTTGGTTGCTGGTGGCAGGGGTTTGAGCGGAACCATTGCTTGAGCCATTCCCGTTGCTTGAGCCGTTGGCCAGGCCGCCGATGATAGCGCCGCCGATGATCCATGGCAGCCAGCTACCGCCGCCGTTGGGGGAGCCGTCAGTGTCTGGGGTGTCAGTGTCAGCTTCTTCAACAGTGAACGTGAACTCCTCAGTAGTCACGTTGCCATCAGGATCCGTCACCGTCACAGTCACAGTCGAAGTACCAGGCGTGGTCGGCGTACCAGTGATCTCACCAGTAGCAGGATCAAAAGTCACACCATCAGGCAAACCAGTGACCTCAACCGTTGCAGTCGGATCATCAGTAGTCACCGTAACCGGAGTAATCGGCTCACCCACAGTACCGGTCTGATCATCAATCGGATCAACAACAGGAGCAGTAGTGTCAGTGTCAGCTTCTTCAACTACTACCGGAGCGAAGATAGTCTCCGAAGAACCATCGGGGTAGTTCACCACAACAGGAACAACGTACTCACCTACAGGAACATCAGGTGAAACGGTGATTGTGCCGTCAGGATTGACGGTGAAGCCCTCAGGAACGTTGTTGCCACCTTCGAAAGTGGTACCAGCAGGCAGATCGCTGCCATCAGCATTTGAAGGTGCCTCGATGGTGGTTTCGGTACCAGCGGTTGCAGTGGTTTCTGCGTAGGCAGGGTCGTTGTTAGCTGCATCGGTGGAGTCCGCACCGGGCACCTGCACAATGAAGGAATCCGCAGCAATCGGCTCATCATTGGTGTAGAGGGTTACCGTGTAGATGGTGCCGTCGGTAGCGTCCGCAGGCACATCGAGGAAGCCGCGAGCCTCACCATCAGCGTG
Source organism: Corynebacterium kozikiae (assembly GCF_024580965.1). NCBI lineage: Bacteria > Bacillati > Actinomycetota > Actinomycetes > Mycobacteriales > Corynebacteriaceae > Corynebacterium > Corynebacterium kozikiae. The sequence continues at coordinate 64,364 of NZ_JANIKJ010000013.1, read as the reverse complement.
GGAGGTGACATCGGTGATTTCCTTGACGGTATTGCCATTGGAGTCAGTCCACACAATGCGGTTCGGCAGCGGCGAAAGCGCAGCACCAAACAGGTCAATCTCAGCGCGGTCACCGATAGTCGCCGGGTGAGCCGTTGCATCGTAGTTGGTGATGTGGAGGTCAACAACGTTTGAGGGAGCAATCGCGAAATTGACGTTGTACCAAGCACGGATCAGGGGCGCAGGTACTGCCTCAGGGCGATACGCTGTGTTTGCATTGGGCCTACGGAACTCAGGAGTAGTGTAACCACCTGAATAAGTGTTCAGAACAGTGCCGTCCTCATCGAGAACCATTCCGTAGAGGTAATCCATCTCCCAACTATCGGGGAAAGCCAACTGATAGTTGCCGTTAGCATCCGTAGTGGTGTAAACAGTCTTGTCGATGTACTGGGGGTTATCGGTGAGCAGCTGCTTGGCTGCTGCAGCACGCTCCAGCTCAGGAAGAGATTCAACCGCTGCGGCATAAGCCTGACGGCCCTCATTAGTTAGCGTGGAGAATACAACGGTCTTGTTAGCTGCGCTGGGGTCACCGTTACTGTTGAAAGCAATTCCAACGTAAGAGTTGGTTTCGTACCAGACATTGCCTGCAACAGCACGATTGCCGGTAAGGCTTCCTGTGTGGGTTCCGTCAATCCACTCTTCGCGTGGACGCGTCATGTAGTCACCAACAGGCTCCTCAACCATCCACACGGCAGTGCGCTGCAGGTTCGTGCCCGCAAGGAGGAACTCGCCCATAGAGCGACCCTGGGAAGAGGAAAGCGCACGGGAGAAGGAACCGGGGAAGAGACCGCCAGCCACGCGCTGCATGGTGGCGCGGTTGCCGCTTTCAGTGGTGAAGTCTTCGATCCAGACGCGGACGTACTCATTAGCCACAGCATCGAAGGTGTGAAGCGTTCCGTTGGCGTCAGTCCAGCCCTCACGCAGATCAAAAGCGTAAGCACCGGGGCCGGCCTGGTTGCTCCCAAGAGATGAAACATCATGAGTCTGAGCAGAGTAAACGGGTGAAACGGAACCGTCAGTGTCCTTCCACTGCAGGTAGACCGTAATGCCCACAGGAACCTTTGAGGTGGAGGTAGCCGTTCCGATGCCCGCGTAACCCGCCATGTACGCGCGGCCCGAAACGGTACCCGCGGCGTTCGTCATGTCCGTACCGGAGTTGATGTAGCCGTTGGCAATAGCGTCCGCCACGATGATTGCATCGCTTGCGTTCTCCACGTCATTAGGCGCGGGGGCTTCCTGCGCGAGCGCCACGTTCACAGTTGGATATCCTGCGGGTGCCATCGCCGGCGCGACCAGGGTGAAGGAAAGAGCGGCCGCTGCGATGGTAATTCCCTTGCGGTATGCCATACGACGCCCATTGGTTGGTTGTGAAACCGGCATGTGTTGCCTTTCATCTTTGCGGGGGACAAAATTCACCAGCCTTCACGTCTGCTAAGAAATCCATTTCCCAAAAACGCAGACCAAAGGCTCGAAACACCCCGCAGCTTAATGAAACCTAAGGATTATGGCGATATGCTTACCTTAGAAATGATATGGAAACCTCCAGTAACATATATGCTGCGCAATCGTTTTAGCGGGTCAAGCGATAAGCCTCCCTCCAGAAAAAAGTGTTGTGAGCTTCCCCACAATCCCTTTTCACTAATAAGAAAACCCGCCCACCTTCCAACGCTGGAACGTGAGCGGGTTGCCCGCAATCAATGCATACGGTTAGGCGTGATCATCCTTACGGCGCTTAGCCACAAAGAAGAATCCAACCAACACCAACAATCCTGCGAGCACCAGGAGTCCCACAATGGAGGCGCCAGTGTTTGCCAATGCTCCCTGTGCAACCTTCTTCACCGTTGCCGCAGGACCGCTTGGCTCAGCGGTGGCCTTGGGCGCGTCGGTAGGCGCGATCCCCTTGCTCGGTGCAGGTGCCGCTGGGGCAACGGGACTTGGCTGAGCCGGAGCAACCGGGCTTGGTGCCACAGGCGCAGCGGGATCCACTGGAATTGGCACCGGAATCGGGATGATCGGGATGATTGGCAGCGGAACCTCGGTAGTTGGTGGGACCTCGGTGGACTTCACACCAAAGTTGATGTCCTCCACCGGGGTGCCGGTGCCATCAACCATCACCTCGAACTCCACCACGCTGCTTGGCGCATCAGGGCCGGAAACTGGGCCGTAGCCCTCAGGGACCGTGTAGCGCACGGTGTAGGTGCCCTCGGAGACGTCGGTGAACAGATAGAAGCCGTTAGCGTTCGTGGTGGTAGTGGCCACCACGTTGCCCTCAGCATCGAGCAGTTCCACCGTCACGTTGCCCAGGCCAACCTCATCAGTATCAATGGAGGCGTTGCTGTTCTGGTCAACGTAAATGGTGCCGGAAACCGAGTTCTCAGTAGGAACCGGGTTGATCTCCGGGTTGAAGTAACCGAAGTTTTGGTTCACGATCTCCGAGTTATCCGGAACCTCAATTGTCCATGAGGGGGAGCTGCTGAGTTCCGAAGGGTTGCGGAACAACTCAGCCCCATCCACCGCGTCCGGCACCTGGATGGTGTAGCGGCCCGCGGGGACGTTCGGGAAGGAGTAGTTGCCGTCCGCATCCGTGGTGGTGCGGGCAACCTCCTCGCCGTCCTCGTTGAGCAGGACGACTTCCTGGTTGGCCAGGCCGGTATCGGTGCCAGACTCGCGCTTGTCACCGTTTTCATCACGCCACAGGCGGCCGGAAACGTTGCCCGCAGCAGGAGACAGCGGGATTTCCTTTTCCACGTCCTCGCCGGCAGGCACCTCAATTTCCTGGACGTACTCCTTACCATTCACCGTGGTGATGAAGGTGTACCGGCCAGCCAGCAAGCCGGTGGCAGAGAACTCACCATCGGTGATGGTCACTGGGATTTCCTCGCCATTCGGGCCAGTCAGGGTGCCGGTGGCCTCCTGGACTAGCGGCTCTTCTTCTTCACGGGAACTATCGCGGTTGGTGTCAATGAACACCTTGGCGCGCAGGGAAGCGAACTTCACACCCGTGTTCACCTCAGTCACTGGCTCGCGGCCCAGCTCCACTGGGATCTCCAGCATTTCGCCGGCGACCAGAACCACAGACTCAGGGATCTCAAACTTCACTCGGTAATTGCCCACCGCCACGTTGTTGAAGGCGTAGTTGCCGTCTTCATCAGTCTCCGTGGTAATCGGGTTGCCCTCGGCGTCCGTCACCGGAGTGCCGTCCTCCTGCAATAGAGCCACCGTGCGGCCAGCCACAACGCTGCGGATGGTTTCAGTATCCACGCCATTTGGCTCACCATTGTTATCAGTATCAGGCCAGATGGTGCCGCTGATAGAGGAGCGGTAAGTCAAGCCGGCGTCCACATGTGGCACGTCCTGCGTGGCCTCAAACACGGCGGTGGTGCCGTCTGGGTTCACGTTGGAAACGTTTTCGTCGGCAATGCCCGCCGGATCCGTGGACTCCTTGGAGGTGAACGTGGTGCCGTCCGGTGCGGTGAAACGCACCTGATATTCGCCACGGTTCAAGCCCGTGAACTCGTATGCACCATTTTCATCGGTGGTGGTGCGCACTGGGTTGCCGGCGGCGTCCAGAACCTGCTTGCCCTCAGCGTCAAGGAGCGTGACCTCCACGCCGCTGATTGGCGCCTCGGAGGCATCGCGGGTGCCGTTGGCGTTGGCGTCATTGAACACCACACCGGAGATAGCCACCGGGAAGCGCAGGCCCGCGTCCACGTTTGGCACCGAGTCCGTAGTAACGGTGAAGGTGTCCGTCACGCCTCGTGCATCGCCGGATCCAGCCACGTCAGACCGGCCGGCCTCATTGATGTTCGCGCCGCCAGTCTTCTTGGTGAACTCGGAACCATCTGGGTTGCTGAAGCGCACCTTGTAGGTACCCGGCAGCACATTGGTGAAGGTGTAGGAGCCATCAGCATTGGTAGTGGTGGTTGCCACCACCTTGCCATCTGCATCCAGCAATTCCACCGTCACGTTCTCCACGCCCTGCTCGCCGTTGTTCAGGCCATCGCGGGAGAGGTCATTGAACACAGTGCCAGAGACGTTCTGGTACACCCGCACGCCGGCGTCCACATTGGAGACGTCGGTAAGCGCTTCGAAGACTGGGGTCTTGCCGGTCTTACCATCGGCGTCAGCCTCAGCATCATTGGCGTTCTCTGCGGTGATGTCTGCCGCATTACCGGAGGCGGAAATGATTTGGCCCTCTGCGGTGGTGAACTGCACCTGGTAGCGGCCTGGGATCAAGCTGGAGAACTTGTAGGTGCCATCCTCATTGACGGTCACTGGGTCCACGCCCTCAACAGGGTTGCCCTCAGCATCCAGCAGGGTCACGGTGGTTCCGGCAACCGGGTTTTCGCCCTCGCCGCGGGTGCCGTCACCATTGACGTCATTGAACACCACGCCGGAGATGGCAACCAGGTTGCGGATGCCCGCGTCCACGTTCGGGATGTTGGTCTGCGCATTGATCACCGGGGTCATGCGATCCTCCGGGTTCACGTCAGAAAGATTCTCATCCGCGATGTTCGTGGTATCCACGCCCTCGCCCTGCTTGGTCAAGATCGCACCAGTCGGCGGGGTGAAGATCACGCGGTATTCCCCTGGCACGAGGCCAGTGAACTTATAGGTGCCTTCGGCGCCAACGGTTTGGGAATCCACACCCTCAATGAGCTTGCCGTCCTTATCAGCAAGCGCCACAGTGGTGCCGGCGATTGGGGCCTCGCCCTCACCGCGGATGCCGTCACCATTGATGTCATTGAACACCAGGCCGGAGATAGCAACCAGGTCACGAATACCGGCGTCCACGTTAGGCACCGACTCCTTGGCCTCAAACGTGACGGTGGTGCCTTCGCGCAGGTTGCCTGCGGTTGGCTCGGCGTCGTTCTTGTTCGCCTCAGCGATAGTGTCACTCACTGCATCTGCGGTGTTATCCGTGATGATGGAATTCGCCGGCGCGGTGAAGCGCACCTGGTAGGAGCCTGGCTTCAGCTCGGTGAACTTGTAAGCGCCGTTTTCTCCCACGGTGATTGGGTCCACGCCAGGGACAGGCTGGCCGTCTGCATCCAGCAGCGTCACCTCGGTGCCAGGAACTGGCTGCTCGGAGGCGTCACGCTCACCGTTGCCGTTGGAGTCACCGAACACCACACCGGAAATGCTGATGTACTCACGCATACCGGCATCCACATCTGCCACGTCCTCTTGGGCGTCGAACACTACGGTCAGACCGGTGTCCGCGTTGGCGTCACTCTGGTCGGGGTCAGTGATGTCCGCAGCCGTACCACCTGGGGTGCGGTAGTACTGCGAGTTCGCTGGTGGCTCAAAGCGCACCTGGTAGCGCCCGGCCGGAACGTTGAAATGGTAGGTGCCGTCTGCCGCGACGGTCGCTGGGTCCACGCCTGGGACAGGTTGGCCTTTTTCATCCAGCAGGGTCACTACTGCACCCTCAACCGGATCGCCGTCCAGGGTGCCGTCGGAGTTTGCATCCACGCGGACCACGCCGGAAATGGTCACCATCTTGGTCACACCGGCATCCACGTTCGGGGTGTCCGTCAGGGCCTGGAAGGCATCGGTCACACCGGTCTGTGGATCCACATCGCTGAGCTCGGTGGCCGTGATTGGATCGCCGCCCGCCTTGGTGGTGGAAAGGCGGTAGCTCTCAGGTGCCTCCACCTTCACGCGGTAGGTACCGGGCAGCACATCCTTGAACTGGTAGGTGCCATCTTGTGATGAGATGACGGGTTTCACGTTCGGCAACGCAGTGCCGGTTTCATCGAGGAGCGTCACGACGGCACCAGGTACCACCGCACCGCCTTCACGTTCACCATCGCCATCTGCATCCAGGAACACGGTGCCAGAAATGCTGATCAGTTTGATCAACGCGGCATCAACGTCTTGTACGTCCTCGGTGCTCAACGTAATTGGGAAAGTATTGTACAGGTCATCACCAATATCCGCGAAACCTGGCTCACCCACGTTGTCCTGCGTGCCAGTCCACTTAGTAAGTGCATAGCCCTGAGGCAGGGAGAACTCCACTGAGTAGGTGCCAGGGCGGATGTTACTGAAGGTGTAATTGCCCTTGGCGTCAGTTTCTGCCACAAGATCATTGCCCTCAGCATCCTTGACCCGGTTGCTGTTGCTGTCCCGCAAGTACACCTTGGTGCCTTCTGGTGCTGCTGCATCGGTTTCGTCCACAGTGCCGTTGCGCTCGGCATCAACCACGTAGCGCCCGGAGATGCTCAGCAGTGGGACCAGGCCCGCGTCCACGTTGGGGACGTCGGTCTGCGCGCTCACTGCAACCTCGCCGGTTGCGGCGTCGGCGTCGGAAATGTTTTCCTCCGTGACGCTCGTGGAGGTGCCCTTGATGCTGAGTTCCGTCTTGTCCGGTGCGGTGAATTTCACCGTGTAGTCACCTGGCTTCAGGCCGGTGAAGGAGTAGGTGCCATCCGCGGCGGTGGTAGTTGCCGTGACTTCATTGCCTTCGGCGTCCAGCGCTGGGTTGCCTTCGGCGTCCAGCAGCGTGACCTGCACGCCCTCGCGCACGGTGTCTGCGCCGTCCATAAGGCCGTTGCGGGCGATGTCCGTGAACGTCTTGCCGGAGATGCTGACCTGGGCGCGCAGGCCGGCGTCGATGTTCTCCTCCTTGCCGCTTTCCGCCAAGGTGATCGGGGCGGTGCTGCGGTAGGTTACGCCGTCGATGGTGGTGGTGCCGGTGGCGTCAGAGTTCGTGGTCTCCGTGCCCTGGTTTGGTTCCACAAAGACGTCACCTTCCTCCTCAGCAAAGAGCACCTGGTAGTTGCCCTTTGGCAGATCGGTGAAGGTGTAGTTGCCATCGGCATCGGTGGTGGTTTCTGCAACCTTTTTGAGAGTGCCGTCGGCGAGAACCTCCACGAGCAGGACCTTGCGGCCGGCAACTGGGGTGTCGGTGGCGTCTTTTTCGCTGTTCCAATCGCGGTCACTGAACACGGTGCCGGAGATGGTGGCGTTGCCGGCGTCGATCTTCACCGTGGAGACGTCACAAGGGTTCTGGCTGTCTGGCGTTGCCTCGCAGGTGCTCGGCGCGTCAGGGTCCTGTGGGTTCTGTGGGTTCTGGAAGGCGGCGGTGTTTGCGATGTTGCCCGCACCCGTTGCCCGAACCTTGATCTCCAAGATCTTGGACTCACCGGACTGGATGGTACCTGGCTTCCATTCACCGGTTTGAGGGTCATAGGTGCCGGCGGAGTTGCTGGTGATTTCCACGAACTCCACACCCGCGGGCAGCTTATCCAGGATCACCGGATCGGCTACGCCCACGGAGTTGTTGGGTACCGACGCAGTAAGGCGCCAAATGAACTCATCACCCTTACGGATTTCAGGGATGTTGTTCGTGCCATCTTGATCGACGGTGGTGCGTCCTACTACCACGGCCTTGTTCAGGTTCACGTCACCGCGTGGGCTCACGCGGGCAATAGCGGGGCCGACGTACGGCAGTGCGCGGGAACCGTCCTCAGTCTTCGCTGCCGCTGCAACGCGGTTGGAAGCCACATCCGCGGTATCCAGTGGTTGGCCGTCCTTGCCAGTAAGTGGCATTGCCATTGGGACGTTGAAGTCATAGGCACCGAACACCAGGGTGTTGAACTGGATACGCACACCCGTAACAGCGGAGAGATCTGCTGGCAGGGTAGTGGACCAGTCATTGTTCTCATTAAAGGTGGTGCAGCCACCGCCAACTTCTGGGCGGCAGGGGTTGGCGGAGGTGGTGTAGTACACCACGTAGTCCTTGCCTGCTACCAGGGATGGGTCCTTGGCGGTCACAGCGCCGGTGAGGGTGGGTGCAAAGGTGGAATCTACCGTGCCGGAGACGTCGTTCGCCGTGACATTGATGCTCTGGTCCACTTTGGGGAAGAGGTCATATGCCACCAGGTTGGACACTGCAGTGGTGCCGCCCGTGGCTACAGTGACGGTGAAGTTGACGTTCTTCGTTGCGGTGGAGATGCCCTGTGCCTCGCCTGCGCCAGGGGTCCAAGTGGTTGCGCTTTGCTCGGCTGGATCATCGCCTTGGGCAGTCTTGCGGACCTCCAGGGAAGAGCTCGCGCCGACAGCAACCACGGTCGCGCGCCGTAGCCATAGGCCGGTGCGGGCGTCGTCGGTGGTGCTGTTGGTGACCCCATCGTTATTGAGATCGTAGGTGTCCTTCAAGTTCATCTGTGGGTCAGACCAAGGATTGCCCTCCACATGGCTCCACAGTTGGATCGTGTTGTTAGGGCTTGTCAGATCCTGCTTATCGTAGGTGCCCGCGCGTGGGTTTGATGCGGTGATTTGCAGCGTGAAAGGGTCACCGTGCTGCTTCGCTTTGGGATCAATGAACTTTTTGGGATCTGCCAGAGTGATCAACCAACGCTCGCCGCCGTGAAGGTCAGGCAAACGGGTCCACTCCCAATCCTCAGCCTTGCTTTGACCAGTGGGCAGGTTGGGGCGGTTCGCGGTCACCGGGGTATCCCCCAGGGTGAAACCTGGAGGCAGGACGAGCACGCCCTCTGGACGGTGTGGCGCGGAGGTGTTGCTCACCTGGATGCCCCAGTTCTGCGTGAATACATCACCCTTACTGATGTTGCGCAGGCCGTTCGTTGGGGACGTGAGATTCTCACCGCCACCAAAAATCGGGATGTTATACGGCAGCACCGGGGTGAAGGAGTAATCCCCGCCATTTGCAGTGGCGTCTGGGGTGGTCTTATTTCCCACAAGAACCGCCGCATTGTTGATCAAGCGGATGCGGTCAATCATCCTATCCCGCATGTTTTCGTCGCTAGCCTCAAGGGTGAAGCCTGCATCGATGCGCACCAAGCCGTTAAGGTTTTCTGGCTGCGTGGGATCATAGGCCGCGTCTTTTTCCACGGGGCGGACATCAGGAACAATCACATCAAACTTGATGATCTTGTCCGCGGCGGGGATATTCAGCACCTGGCCGGGAACGACCGTGTATTCCTTCACCGTGCCATCCTCGGAGGTACCCTTCACCGTTGCGCCGTAGTTCACGGTGCCCGCGTTGTACACGGTGGGGAGGATGCTGATGCTGGTGAGGTAGCGCTGTGTAATTGCCGGATCCACCTCAGGAAGTGCCGTGTTGGTGCCGCCGGCCTCTGCTCGCGCACTGATCCAGTCACGGAAAGTCAAAGTTTGCGGCGTGGTGGCACCGTGCTTCGCGCCCAATCGCCAAACGACGTTCAAGCCATTTTCCGATTCCGTGGCCTTGTACCCCAACGGGGTGGTGATTCGGGCCTTGGAGATGGTGCCAGGTTGAGGCTGCGAGGAGAAAGTTTTGGTCTGTGCTGCCGTGAGAGGGGAGAACGGCAGGCCAGCGAGGGTGGTGGGATCGCCGGTGAGGTTGTTCAGGCCCTTGGTTACCACCGTGTTGGTCATCTTGGTGCCGTGCGTGATGGCTGTGCCATCAACGTTGTCTTTCACCCGGACAACGTAAGAAATCTTGCGAGCCACGCCGCCGCGGGAGAGGTTATCATCCACCGCACGGTCGATGTTCACCCGGACCTGGTGGGTAGCCGCGTCGTAGTACCACGGGGTGTTGCCGTCTGCATCTTTAGCGAATTGCGCATCCGCGGCGATGCCGTTCAGCGTGAAATCAACAAACTCATACTCTTTAGGGAGTTGATCCACCAGGGTGGTGAGCAGGCCGGTAGTTCCGGTGACGCGCCACTCGCGGTCATATTCCAACGTGAAGGTGAGAAGCTGACCCGCGTACACCGGATCAGTGGTGGGGTTCACTCGCTTGAAAAGCTTCACCTGCGGCGTGCCGGTGACCTCACCGGTGTTTTCGCCCGCATTGGTGTAGCCCACCGACGGCATCGCCGCCTGCCACTTCATCGTGTACGTGCCAGGGAGCACGGCTGGGTCATCAGTAGACCAACCGATGGTGAAATCCACATTCTTCGCTTGATCAAAGCGAGAAAACGTGATCACCGGGTTGTTGGTGTTGCCGTTAGTCAGGGTGTAGACGGTTCCGTCGGCCGCGCTGTTGGGCAGCGAAATCACCGGCGAGCCAATCAACGTGGTTCCCTGGGCATCCACGGGGCGGTCCAAGGTAATGGTGAGCCCAGCACAACCGCCGGCCACCTGACAGTTGATGTTCATGCCAAACTGTGACATCGAGTTAGTAGGTACTGTGAGCGCATCGCGCGCACTCGTACTCAACTGTCCATCCGCCGCACTCGATGTAGCCGGCGTGATCTGCAAAATTAATGCAATTGTTGCAAGCAGGCCGACGAAAACCGCCAAAGCCCGCTTGGATAACACACGGTGAAAGTTCACGTGCGTCCTTTCCTCTCTCAGCCCAGAATTGTTTAAGAATCTCTGGGATAGCGTTGATAAACCACTTCACCTTACTCCGATGGGGCATTGTTGAACAAGAGTCAGTTTTGGGGGTGTGCCTTTGGGGTGCCTGAAGGCGTTTTGCTGGGGCTTTAGAGGTATTCATGGGCATGAGTGAGGACCCATTTGCCCATGTGGGGTTTTGGCGGTGTGAGATGGTGGGAACAATTGGGATTTTGTGTGATCTTTGTTACCTTTTGATGTTTTATTCAGGCTTTGCGTTTGGGTGCGGGGTTTGGGTGCGGGGTTTGGGTGCGGGGTTTGGGTGCGGGGTTTGCGTGCGGCGGGGTTCGGTGCGGCGGCAGTGAATTCGCTACCCTTAAGCCATGCCTGAAGGTCATGTGATTCACCGCCTCGCACGGGACATCAACACCGCTTTCAGCGGCGGCGCAGTGCAAGTACGTTCACCCCAGGGCCGCTTCGCCGCCGAGGCCGCGCGCCTCGACGGCTCGGAGTTGGTGGCTGCGCGGGCCCACGGGAAACACTTGTTTGTGGAATTCGACGTTCCGTTGCCTGAGCGCTTTGTGTACGTACATTTGGGTTTGATCGGCTCATGGCGCTTTGAACCCCCTCATGAACAATGGGGCCAAATCCGCCTCCAAATTGCCAACGCGACCGTGGCGGCAAACCTCCGCGGGCCGCAATTTTGCCGACTGCTGGACGCCGATGCGGTGGCGGGGATCGTCGGAAAGCTCGGCGCCGACCCCCTCTTGCCTTTCGACCCGCACACCTACGCGGCGGTAGAGGCGAAGGTGAAGCGATCCCGCCGAAGCATCGGCTCGCTGCTCATGGACCAAAAGCTTTTCCCCGGCGTGGGCAATATCTACCGGGCAGAAACGCTGTTCCGCTTAGGGATCTCACCTTTTACACCAGGGTTCCACGTGAAACTTCGGCCAATTTGGGACGACCTCGTACTGCTCATGGACCAGGGCGTGGAGTCAGGCCGCATCGACACCGTCCGCCCCGAACACACACCCGAGGCGATGGGTCGCGCACCACGCAAAGACGACCACGGCGGGGAAGTGTACGTCTACCGACGCGCCGGGCAGCCCTGCTACGTCTGCGGCACGCCCATCGCCATGCAGGTCATGGAAGGGCGCAACCTCTTCTGGTGCCCTAGCTGCCAGGAGTAGGTTAAAGGCATGCAACCCGCCTATCTCAGCAGCACCATCCGCGCGGTGGAAACGCCGATGATCGAGCAGTCGCCGCCAGACTTCCTCATGAAACAAGCGGCCAGGCACCTCGCATGCGAGCTCAGCGCGCTAGGCGGGCCCACCGTGTTCGCTGTGGGTGGCGGAGGCAACGGCGGCGACGGCCTCTACGCGGCCTCAATCCTGCACTCCCAGGGGCACGACGTCGAAGTGGTCCTCATCCACCCCGAAGGCAAAGCGCACCCGCCGGCGTTGGCGGCCTATCCTGGGCCAATAGTGACCACCCCCTCATGGACAAACTACGTCCTTGTAGACACCATCCAGGGGCTTGGCTCCACACCGATGGACGCACGCACTGCCGCATTGTGGGGGCGCCTGGCCGCGTCGGCACGGTGCGTAGTCTCCGTGGACATCCCCACCGGCATCGACGCCGACACCGGAACCGGCGATGGCGTCCGCGCCGACCTCAGCGTGACCTTCGGCGGCCTCCGCGTTGCACACGCACTCAGCAACAACTGCGGCACTGTGCGTTGCCATGACATTTCCGACGCCGCCGGCACCGCACTCAGCGCGGCCCTACGCGCCCACGAGGCGGCAACACAGTACGTAGATCTTGCAGACGGCGTGGCTTTTCCGCTCCCTTCGCTGGAGCCACGCGTGGAAGACAACAAATATGCCGGGGTAGTTGGGGTGATCGCGGGATCACCGATGTATCCCGGCGCGGCCGTATTGGCTACATACGCCGCTGTGCAGGCGACCTCCGCGATGGTGCGCTACGTCGGGCCGTGCTCCAGCGAGGTGCTGGCCTGGGCGCCTGAGGTTGTGGCTACCGAGAGTTTCGGGGAGGCGGGACGCTGCCAAGCATGGGTGTATGGGCCGGGGGTTTCCCATCACGAAGCTACCCTCATGGAAACGGAACTGCCCCTTCTTATTGATGCCAGTGGACTTGGTTTCATCACGCCTTCCGATCTTGCGCGCCGCAGCGCTCCCACCCTGATTACTCCCCACGCCGGGGAGTACGAGGCACTGTTTGGTACCCAACCCGTTGCCGAGGCGGCGCAGGAGACGGGAACGTACATTCTCCGCAAAGGGCGCCGCACCATGATTGCCGCCCCTGATGGTTTCACGTGGAACATCAACATTGGTAACTCGTGGCTAGCCACCCCGGGCTCTGGGGACGTCCTCGCCGGCATCCTCGGCGCATACGGTGCCCGCTGGGGCGAGTGGTCCTTGGCAACTATTGCACGCGGGGTGCAGGTCCACGCGGTGGCCGCAAAACTCAGCGCTCAGACTGAGTTTGGCGAGGCGCCAACCAGCGCGTCACGCATTGCGCGTTGCATTCCAGCGGCGACTGCCTACTGCACCTCTTGACGCCAAAAGTGGTGCACCGGGCCGTTACCCTGGCCGACGCTGAGCGCTTCCGCATGCACAATCGCGCCGTGCAGCCAATCCGTTGCCCAACGCAAGGCCTCCACCGGGGCCTCGCCCATGCCGAGCCTTGTCGCGAGCGCGGAGGAGAGCGAGCACCCTGTGCCGTGCGTGTTGTTCGTCTCCACGCGCTGTGAGGGCGCCGTGGCGAGCACTCCCTGCTTGTTCACTAGCGTATTGCCCGCCTCAGGACCACTTAGGTGTCCGGCCTTCACCACCACTTGCACATCAAATCGCTCTGCAAGGTGTTGCGCGATCTGAGTGGCCTGCTCCAGGTTTTTGATGGTTTCACGTGAAACATTGGCTAAAACCGCAAGCTCCGGAATATTCGGCGTAATCATCGATGCCGCAGGCAGAACTTCCCGGAGGCTATTTTCACCCTCCGAGCTCAACAGACGGTGCCCCGAGGTGGTGACCATCACCGGATCAATCACCACATGTTCAGGCTTGACCTCCTCAAGCCATCGCTTCACCACCGTGATTATGTCCGGGGATCCGAGCATGCCTACCTTTAGCGCATCAATCCGGACGTCATCGCTCACCGCGAGGAGCTGCTCGTACAGAAATTCAGGTGGGGGAGTGTGGATGGAGCGAACACCATGTGTATTTTGTGCCACCAGGGAGGTCACCACCGCCATGCCATACCCACCGGCTGCGGCGATGGACTTCAGATCGGCGTGGATGCCCGCCCCTCCGGTGGGATCAGTTCCAGCGATGGAAAGAACGTTGGGGATCATTTACTCTCCTGAAACATTGTGCGCAATCTTTCTGCGGCTTTTGCCGGATCCTGCGCCCCCATGATCGCCGACACCACGCACAGCCCATCCACGTGGGGCGCCAAATCTTTGGCGTTGCGCTCATCCACTCCTCCGATGGCCACGCACGCAACACCCCTACCTCTTGCCTCCTGCGCAATCTCCGCAACTCCTGCAACGCCGATGGCCTCGGGGGCGTCGGGCTTCGTGGCTGTAGCCTCCACGGGCCCCAAACCGATGACATCAGGCAAGCGAATCCCAAGGTCCACACACGCACGCCACTGCGCCATGGTTTCAATGGTGAGCCCAATCATCTGTTCTTCCGGAAGCAGCGCACGAGCCTGCTCATACGGCATATCCAACTGACCAATATGCAAGTGGAGACCCAATTCCTGCGCGATCTCAACGCAGTCATTCACAAAAATTGGGATGTGCGGGATGGCTTGTTGCAGAGCTATTGCTTGGGCGCGGAAAGAATCAGTGTCAGCGTGCTTATCCCGCAACTGGACCACCGAAACACCGCCGGATACGGCGCGGGCGACAAATTCTGGCAAGTCCACTTGGTAGGAGGGGTCCGTGACAAGATATAAATCCCACATCACGCCAGCTCCACCCTCTGCACAATCTCCGTGGCGCTCAATTGGTGCAACGCATCCAACCACGCAACCGCAAACGAGCCCGGTTGCTGCGCAAACTGCTCCCCGGCAACCGCACCTGCCGCCTTTGTGTGCGCATGCGCCGCGACAATTGCCCAGTGAAGATCCAAACCTTCGTTACGCGCTGCGCCAGCATAGGCAGCGCACAATGCCCCGAGAAAACATCCTGTGCCAATCACCAGCGCCATGGTGGGGTGTCCACCCGCGATCCACGTGAAACCTTGCTGGCTCACAACAAGATCTTTAGGTCCGGAGACAGCAACAATCGAACCGCTACTTTCAGCGAGCGCCTGTGCAACTTGAGGAGCGACTGCATCCGTAGCATCAACACCGCGTCCGCCCGTGCCGACGCCCGCCAGCACCGCAATTTCTGAGGCGTTCCCGCGGATCACGGTAGGGGAGTGCGTGAGTGCTTCCTGATAAAACTGCGTGCGATAAGGTAACGCGCCCGCCGCAACGGGGTCGAGTACCCACGGGGTATTTGCCTCAGCGGCACCCCGCATTGCCTCACGCATCCCGGCGTACTGCTGTTCACTGGGCGTGCCGGCATTAATCAGTACTCCGTCAGCCACATGTGCGAATTCCCTAGATTCCTCTGGGGTCTCGCACATCGCTGGCGTGGCACCCGCAGCCAACAGGGCGTTTGCAGTGACCTGGCTGACTACCTGATTTGTAAGGCATTGAACCAGGGGAGTGGTGTTTCTCAGGGCGTCAATGGACGCCAAAATAGCAGAATCCATGCGGTTTTCCTTCGCTAGTACGAACTAGATCAGGTTCAATGGGTATGTTCTCAGCCCGAAGGCACCCCAAACCAATGCTTAGATTCTACGGCAATGTTTCACGTGAAACATTGCTATTTCACTACGAGGTTCACCATCCTGCCCGGAACCACAATTTGCTTCACCACGTTCTTACCCTCGAGATGAGCCGCAACCCCCGCAACGGCGAGTTCGATGATGTGATCCTGGGCGGCGTCGGCAGGCACCATGATGCGACCCCTCACCTTGCCATTGACCTGCACCGGCAGCTCAATCTCATCATCGGTCAGGTACTGCTCATCGAATGCAGGGAACGGTACGAACGTAATGGTTCCCTGGTGGCCGAGGCGGCTCCAGAGCTCCTCAGCAATGTGCGGAGCGACTGGGGCGATCATGATGACCAGGGGCTCGATTGCCTCGCGCGGCGCGCCAGCAGGGTAGTTCTTGGTAAGGTAATTGACGTATTCGATCGCCTTTGCCACCACCGTGTTGATGCGTAGGCCCTCGTAGTCATCGCGGATACCAGCGATCGTGCGGTGAAGGGCTTTCAGATCATCCTGTGTGAGCGCGGCCTCGGTGGCCACCAGCTCACCAGTCTCCTCGCTCACCACCAGGCGCCACAGACGCTGGAGGAAGCGGTGAGAACCGATCACGTCCTTTGTAGCCCACGGGCGTGAGGTATCCAGCGGGCCCATCGCCATCTCATACACACGAAGGGTGTCCGCACCGAAATCGCGGCAAATCTCATCAGGTGCCACCGAATTCTTCAGTGACTTACCCATCTTGCCGTATTCCTGATTCACCTCTTCTCCGTTGTAGAAGAACTTGCCATCGCGCTCCTCCACTTCAGCCGCGGGCACATACACGCCACGGGAGTCCGTGTACGCGAATGCCTGAATGTAGCCCTGGTTGAAGAGTCTGCGGTACGGCTCCTTGGAGGTAACGTATCCCAGATCGAACAGCACCTTGTGCCAGAAGCGGGAGTACAGAAGGTGCAAAACAGCGTGCTCCACGCCGCCGACATACAAGTCCACACCGCCTGGGTCCTGCGGGCCATGCACCTCAGGGCGCGGTCCCGTCCAGTAGCGTTCGTTTTCAATGTTGCAGAACGCCTCATCGTTAGTGGGGTCAATGTAGCGCAACTGGTACCAAGAAGATCCCGCCCACTGCGGCATCACGTTCGTATCCCGGATGTACTTCTTTGGCCCATCACCCAGATCAAGTTCCACGTGAACCCACTCGGTGGCCTTTGCCAGCGGCGGTTGCGGCTCAGAATCCGCGTCCTCGGGATCAAAAGAAACAGGCTTGTAGTCCGCCACCTCGGGCAACTCCACCGGAAGCATCGATTCCGGCAATGCATGGGCTTGGCCGTGTTCGTCGTAAACCACGGGGAAGGGCTCACCCCAGTAGCGCTGACGTGCAAACAGCCAGTCGCGGAGCTTGTACTGAATCTTTTCCACGCCCTTGCCCTGCTCAGACAGCCACTCAATTGCCCTGGCAATTGCGTCCTGCTTGCCGAGCCCATTGAGGTCAAGGCCCTGGTCATTTGCAGAATTGATGTGCGCCGCATCCTCAGTGAACGCCTCGGTGGACACATCGCCGTCCAGCACTGGGACGATTGGAAGCCCGAACTCGGTAGCAAACTCGTAGTCGCGAGTATCATGCGCCGGCACCGCCATGATCGCGCCCGTGCCATATCCGGTCAGGACGTAATCACCAATGAATACAGGAATCTGCTCACCGGAAACGGGGTTCGTGGCGTAAGTGCCCAGGAAGACACCAGTCTTTTCCTTATTCTCCTGGCGTTCCACATCAGACTTCGCGGCGATTGCGCGGCGGTATTCCGCAACAGCCTCCGCGGGAGTGGACTGCCCAAACGTCCAGCGCTCATCTACGCCCTCATAGCTTTCGCCCACGAGCACGTCCACAAGCTCGTGCTCAGGGGCCAGCACCATGTATGTTGCGCCGAATAGCGTATCCGGGCGGGTAGTGAACACGGTGAGCTTGTGGCCTTGCGCCTCAAAATCCACCTCTGCACCACGCGAGCGCCCAATCCAGTTGCGCTGCATGCTCTTGACCTTTTCAGACCAATCAAGAAGGTCCAGATCATCAATCAAGCGATCCGAGTATGCAGTGATGCGCATCATCCACTGGCTCAACTGCTTCCGGAACACCGGGAAGTTACCGCGCTCCGAACGGCCATCCGCAGTAACCTCCTCATTTGCAAGTACCGTACCCAAGCCGGGGCACCAGTTCACCGTGGAATTGGAGCGATAGACCAAGCGGAAGGTATCCAGCACCTTGGCCTGTTCCACGTGGTTCAACTCAGAGTAGGGGGCACCGAACTCCTCGGGGGTTGGTACTTCACCCGACTCAAGCAGAGGGATGAGCTCGGCGATCGGACGCGCCTTTTGCTGACTCTGGTCAAACCATGCATTGAAAATCTGGAGGAAGATCCACTGGGTCCACTTGTAGAACTCCGGGTCCGTGGTGGCTACGCTTCGGCGGCGATCATGACCCAGCCCGAGCATGTCGAGCTGATGGCGCATGTTCTCAATGTTCGCCATCGTGGTGGTGCGAGGGTGCGTGCCAGTCTGGATCGCATACTGCTCGGCGGGAAGACCAAACGCGTCATAGCCGAGGGTGTGCAACACGTTCTTGCCGAGCATTCGGTTGAAGCGCGCGTACACGTCCGTGGCGATGTATCCCAATGGGTGGCCAACGTGAAGTCCTGCACCGGAGGGATAGGGGAACATGTCCTGAACAAAGAGTTTGTCTTTGGGAAGCTCTCCGGAACCAGCCAAATCACCCACTGGGTTTGGCGCATTAAAGGTGCCCTGATCTACCCAGAACTTTTGCCAAGTTCCTTCGATCTGGTTTGCCAGCGTTGCGTTGTAGCGGAAAGCGGGTCCAGTAGCTGCGTCTTCACTCATGTTGAAACAGTCTAGTATGTTCCCCGCTTGTTGCCTGAATAGGGCAATGTTTCACGTGAAACATTGAAAAAACTTGTGGCACAACGATTTGGAGCCGCCCTCCTCGCATTTTCTGCGGGTAGTGCGGCTCCAGATCGTCATCACTGTAAAAGTCCCTTGGAGGTTCACTCGTGAAAAATGATGTCCCTCAACTCATTTTGTCCGGTCGTCCCTTACCGTTCACGAGCTACATCCTGCTGCGTTCCAAATGTTCTCCCTTCGTTGGCGATGTCCCTATTCAAGCACTGCGCACCAAAGCTGGCAACGATAGGTCAAACCCTCCTGAGCTGGGGAAACTTAGAATTTGGAAATTTCCTGTGAAAGCTCACCTGCAGAAATACGATGTGCTGAGAATCCCTAGAGAGAGTGCTGGGCAAATGCTCATCGCCTTTGACCTGCACTTTTAGGGAACGAGCTCCAGCTCAGAGAGGTGACCGTCTTGCATTTCAACGGCTCGGGTTGCCATGGAAATCTGCGAACGATCATGCGTCACCATCACGGTAGCCAAATTGAATTCCTGTGTGACGTCCCGAAGAAGCTCAACGATCTCTCGGCTCAAGCGTGCATCCAACGCGCTAGTCGGTTCGTCTGCGAGCAGGAGGGTGGGGGAGCTCATGAGGGCCCGAGCGATGTTCACCCGTTGGCGTTGGCCACCAGAAAGCTGACCCGGCCGACGATTGTGCAGGCCTTCTAATCCCACTCGCGCCAGCAACTCGTCGGCACGCTTCACCCGAGGCTTGATACCGCGCATGTGATCTACAATCAACAATTGCTCCCTAGCGGTGAGTGCAGAAATCAAGTTTGCTGCTTGAAATACGAGGCCCACCTGCTGCCTGTTATCTGCCACTGGTGATCCTTCGAGAAGAACTTCGCCGCTCGTGGGTGTTTGCAAGCCAGCGGCCACCGCGAGCAGCGTGGATTTACCGGAGCCGGACTCCCCAACGAGTGCCACGAATTCGCCGGCATTCACTTCAAGTTTCACGTGGTCAAGGGCAGTGATCGTGGAGTCACCGTCAGGGTAGGTCACAACGAGATCAGAAATCTTGAGTACGGACATTTTGACTCCTTAAGCATTCAGTGCAATTTGTGGATCAACTTTGGTGACCTGGCGCGTTGCAAACCCAGCACCAACGAGCCCCAATACCCACACCGCAAGAGCAGTAAGAACAACCTCTTGCCAATGCAAGATGAACGGAACGGCCTGCCCCATGAGCATTCCGATTCCTGTAGCCAGCGCCGCACCGAGCACGGCACCAATAGCCAAAACGATTGCTGCCTGTCCCAGCGCGTCTTTGAGCAGATAGCGTTTGTTTGCACCCAACGCGGCAAGGATCGCAATGTCCTTGGTGCGTTGAAGCGTCCATACCGTAAGGAAGGAAACAGTCACTACCGCGGAAATCAAATACAGAAAACCCTGCATGGCCTGAAGTGAACCCTTTTGGGCACCGTATGCTGGCAAACCATCAAACGAACCTTTGAGGTCTGTGACAAAGATGTTCTCGGGCATGTTGGTTGGTTCGCTTTCGAGCAGCAGCACTGTTCCAACGTCTTCGGAGCGGCTTACGGCTTGCCAAGTTTCCGTATTGACCCAGACCACCGTCCCATGGCTGTAGTACTCATCGGGCACCACGGAATCCACAGGAACTGCTACGCCACCGAGAAGCACAGTTTGGCCAGGTTGCGCACCCAGATTCTCGGCAAGTGTTTCAGACACCAATGCGCCCTTACCGATGGTTCCATGAGGGCTCTCCGTTCCCTCCGGCAGACCCAACACAGCTACTGCGTCCGCGTTCGTGTCGGTTTCCATTCGACTTTGGCTCGCGCCCAGTGGCACGCCACCAAGCTCTGCAAGGATTTCCTCGCTGATCGAAGAGGTGTTGAAGGAAACCTCCTGGTTGAACACCACCGCCTGTGGATTCAGCTCCTCCAGTGCTGAAATATTGCGATGCCCGAGGCCCGTGGTCAGGCCAGTGAGCATCACAAGCAAGAAGGTAATCATGGTTACCACGGTTCCGATGAGCGCAAAGCGCCCCTTGGCAACACGAATCTCCCGAATTGCTAAAAACATACAAGTCCTTTCCTAATGGACTCCATTTTTCGCGTTGCGGGCTGCGTTTCCATCAGTTGGGCAGGTGAACCTTGAATCAACCGATCGGTTGATCGGACTCACGTGGAACCGTGGACTAGCGTGGAGAAGGTGGAAAACACTTTTGAACGGCTTCCAGAGATGCTTCGCGTTGCACTCCATTCGATGTTTGCCATCCTCCTCCTCGTGGGCGTGGTTTTGAGTGGTTTCACGTGGAACATTGTGCTCGTCGCCTGTGCCCTTGGAGTTCTCTATTGCGTTGGAACGGTCAACGAGAAACGCTGGCGACCCTACGCACTCTGGTGGCTCGCGGGGGTGGTGTGCTTGTGGCTCATGCTGGTGTTTGCTTCCGAGGGTTTCACGTGGCTCATGTTCCCTATCATGCTGCTGAGCCTGTACCTTCTGCCAGCCTGGTGGGGCGAACTCGCCGCCTTTGGACTGTGGGGTGTGACTGCGATTGCGCCCTTTGTCTCCGATCCCAACAATTGGACCTACGGAAAAGTGTTTGGCCCACTGTTCGGCACATTGGTGGGAATCGGCATCTTCCATACCTCCCGCGCGATGCACCACCAGACAGAACACCATCGGGCAGTGGCCCATCAACTCCAGGCAACACAGGCAGAACTTGCCGCTAGTGAACACCAGGCGGGGCGCCTAGAAGAACGCGAGCGGCTTTCGCGGGAAATCCATGACACTGTGGCACAAAATTTGAGCTCAATCGTGCTGCTCGCCCGCAGCGCTCAAACCACCGGTGGGAATTTGGAAATCATTGAACAGCAGGCATCTGCCGCGTTGGAACAAGCAAGGCGCCTCGTCCGAGACCTCGCCATCGGGGAGCCACTGGTGGCAGCCCTGAAAGACCTTGTGCACACTCAGGAGCTCAAGCAACAGGCGCTAGGCAAGCCCCTTGAAATCTCACTCGAACTCGTGGGGAACACCGACAAGGCACTTCCCGAACCCATCACCCGGGCGCTTCTGCGCACCGCTCAAGAAGGTCTGGCGAATGTTTCGAAGCATGCCGACGCCCGCAAGGCAGTCTGCACCCTGGCTGTCTGGGAGCTTGAGGTCAGCATGGATGTTGTAGACAACGGAAGGGGATTCAGGGAAACCAGTTCCGGAGAGGGCGGTTATGGTCTCCCCGGGCTTCGGAAACGAGTTGAAGAGCTCGGAGGAACCATCACGGTTGAGAGCTCTGAATTGGGCACGGCGCTCAGTTGCCATATTCCACTTTCCAGTCACGCACGTTAGGAGAATTTCATGAACCTTCGAGTGATGCTGATAGACGACCATCCTGTAGTCCGAGCAGGGCTACGGAGCATCCTGGACAGTTTCCCGGACATCACTGTGGTGGCAGAGGCAAGTAGCGGTGCCGGCGTCACAAAGGAATCAGTTGGGGAAGTTGACGTGGTGGTCACCGACATTCAGATGCCCGTGGTGGATGGCATCACGCTGACACGCAACTTGTCCGGGGGCCCACCGGTACTTGTCCTCACAACCTATGACACCGAGGCGGATATTGTTGCCGCCATTGAGGCCGGTGCAATGGGCTACCTATTGAAGGATGCCCCTGCTCAGGCTCTTCACGATGCAGTGGTCGCTACTGCGCAGGGCAAGCGTACGCTCGCTCCTGAAGCCGCTGATGCCCTTATGCAACGTATTTCACAACCACAAACCGCACTTTCCTCACGGGAAATCGAGATTCTTAGGGAGTTGGAGTCGGGGGCTACGAATCGGCAGTTGGCTGCGAAATTATTCATCTCCGAGGCCACCGTGAAAACCCATCTTGTGCACATCTATGCAAAATTGGGTGTGGACAACAGAACTGCTGCGATTACGACGGCTCGCCAACAGCGGCTCATCTGATGTTTCACGTGAAACATTGCAAAACGATGGAACCAAAATATGGGTTCAACATGTCTAAGTAGGCATGAACATATTCACTGAACTTCAATTGCGTTCGGAGGCCTACCTCCGCCCGATCGTTGCCCGTAATGACCGCATTCAGAATGGTGAGGTCGTGCAAATCCAAGATGACTACGGTGGCCTCTGGCTGACCGCCGTGGATTTGAATGCTCCTACAAACACACTATTCGATGCAATCCGAATTGCCCTACACCGGCCACCATTAAATCAAATGCTCATAGCGTCCAACGGCGACCTTTTTGATACCGCGTTAGTTTGCCACCCGTTGAGCAGAATTCCGGCAGTAGGGGACTTTCTGGATCTGTTCCCAGAATTCTGCGTACAACTTCCAGACACCAAAAATGCAATGTTTCACGTGAAACATTGCAATTCCACCTCAGTGCACTTCCTCCCCCATGAGCGCTTCCATACCGTATTTGCTAAGGGCATGGCGCCTATTCCAGGAATCCCACCCCAGGCGCCACGGCGGAGTTTCGCTGACCCTGTGCTTCTCAGAGCAAGCAAAAAATACCCGTTCATTCCTTATAGCCTCTGGGAAGTAACGTATCGCAGCCTGAGCAACCATGCCGACCGCGCCATGGCATTGTTGTGCCTGCCGCATTTCGTGGGGAAGCAACACTACTGGAGCCTCTTGCTGGAGTTCCTATTTCTCCTACGCGATCACAATTCGTTGAAACGCGCCAAGAGGGAGTTCCACCGCCTGTATAAGAAGCATCCCAGTTTCCCTGAGTTCCGATTCGATGTTGCATTGGAAGAACTAGAGGAAGCCGGCCTGCTTGAATCCTCCCAAATCCCTAAGGATTCTCCAACAGAACTGGGGCACTTCACCTTGTGGGCAGTCTACAGACTCTTCGTGTTCGCGCTCCCACGCCTGGTGAAAAAAGAAGTTTGGAATGAGTGGATGCTCAACACCGCACTCGTAAACAACGGCGATATCCTTGAGGCACTGGAACTCGCACATGATTTGGCAAAGTTCTCTCTAAAACACCAACACAAGAACACCGAAGATAGCCGCCAGAGCTATGGCAAGCCATTGCCAATGTCTTTGATAGCGAGGTCCGCATAGGCGCGCAATGACCGCACCAACGAACCCGCCTAGGGTATTCATGAGGAGATCGTCAATGTCGCTGTATCCCAACGCGAAAACATATTGCAGCACCTCGAACCCTAGGCTGGTTATCGCAGCGGTCGCCGTTGCGAGCCCCACCTTCATCCGGCTGCCAAGGAGCAAGCCAAAGGGTACAAACAAAAGAAAGTTGCCGCCGTACCCAAATGCTGGAATAAACCAATCACTCGCGTAGAAGAGTTGATCGAAGGGCCGCAGCTCCACACTCCGGTTCACCTGATTGCTTTCCGCCCAGAGTTGGCCAATCTGAAATTGAGACTTCAACAAGATCAGTACAGCCATCATTGCGCCATAGACGCCGATCGCCGCGATAGTGTGTTTCCTCGTATCCATACTGTGGCCACTCTAGTTTCCCGTGGAGCGGCGGTGGGGCATTCCTGAACCTTCCCAGCAACCTCCCAGGTGCAACGTCACAGTGACGTATAAAAGATGACTCCTAGGTTAGGCGAACAAATCGCACGATGATCAAAAATTTCCGTCGGATGCCCCATTAGTTGGAATCCCCAATTATTTTGAATCTCCGTCAAGCAGTTTTCTTGCCTTTTGATCCAATAGACCTTCTGAAAGCACTAGGCACAAAATCTTCGCTATACGAATATCCGACACACCTTTAACGGCAACTATCGCTTTTGATACAGGCGCTTCCGTTGGAACTTGGGATCGCTCGTCACCAGCACCCCAAGGTTGCGGAAAATGCCCTCATCAACAGTTCCCAAGATTGTGGTTGTGTGCGCATTGCATCCCTGCAGATTCTTCAACTGGTCGAGGGCCAGTTGAGCTTCCGCGTTTGTTTCCGCCGAAACCGAGAGCGCAATGAGCACCTCATCAGTGTGCAACCGTGGATTGGAGGAACCGAGGTGCTCTGTCTTGAGTCGCTGGATCGGCGCAATGGAACCAGGGGAGAGGAGATGCTGGGCATCGTCAATGCCAGCCAGATGCTTGAGCGCGTTCAAGAGCATTGCGGAGGAACAACCTAGAAGATCACTAGTGCGGCCAGTAATAATCGTTCCATCGTGAAGTTCGATCGCACTTCCAGGAAGGTCCTCGCTTGCTACGCTGCGGGCGGGAAGAACAACTGGCCGATCGGTTTCAGAGATGCCTGCCTTCGCCATCACTACAGCGGCGCGCTCAGACTGCTCCGTGGAACTACCGGAAATTGCCTCATGCACACGCGCCTGGAAGTACCTCCGGATAATTTCTTGGCGCCCGGCCCCTCGGCAAACATCGTCGTCCGAGATACACAACCCCACCATGTTCACACCCATGTCCGTAGGGGACTTGTAGGGAGAATGCCCAAGCAGTCGCTCAAGCAATGCCTTGAGCAGTGGGAAGGCCTCCACGTCGCGGTTGTAATTAACGGTCTGTTCTCCATAAGCCTGGAGATGGAATGGATCGATCACATTTGCATCGTTGAGATCAACCGTGGCGGCCTCATACGCAAGGTTTACGGGATGCTCCAACGGAAGATTCCAGATGGGAAATGTTTCGAACTTCGCGTATCCGGTGGCAATCCCGCGGTTGTGCTCGTGGTACACCTGCGAAAGGCAGGTGGCGAGCTTCCCAGACCCCGGGCCGGGCGCAGTTACAACAACGAGGTCGCGAGTGGTTTCCGCATATTCATTGCGTCCCAAACCCTCGGGTGAGACGATGAGGTCAATATTGGTGGGATAGCCAGCAATCACACGATGGCGGGATACCTTCACGCCAAGGCGCTCGAGGCGCTCAATGAAGGCCACTGCGAGAGAGTTCTCGTCTTCAAGCTGAGTAATCACCACATGTTCCACGAGAAACCCGCGCTCGCGGAACACATCTATGAGTCGGAGGACATCCTCTTCATAAGTGATGCCAAGGTCTGCTCGCACCTTCTGGCGCTGCAAATCCTTAGCGTTCATACAGATGAGAATTTCAACTTCATCACGAATGCGGTCAAGCATCGCGATCTTGTTGTCGGGAGTGAACCCTGGAAGCACTCGGGAGGCATGAAAGTCGTCGAAGAGTTTACCGCCCATTTCGAGATACAGGCGGCCCCCATTTCCCCCTAGTTGTTCGCGGCGTTCGCGAATGTGCTGCGATTGCAAGGCGATGTAGCGCTCACGGTCAAACCCAATAGCTTTTACCATGGAACCCCATCCTATCCGGACACGTACCCCCGGCGCGAATGGGCACTGCGCAAAAAATCCAATGTTTCACGTGAAACATTGAAAAAACCCGCGCTGGGAAAGCGCGGGTTCACAAGGTATTAGGGGTTAGGAGAGGTTCCGTTCCGCCTCCAACTCCTTCTTTTCAATACCCTCGATAGCAGATGCCAGACCGAGGTCATCTTCTTCATCAAGCGCTGAGCGCTCGATGTTGCCCTTCGCCCAGCGGTCAACAACCTGTGCGATGGCGCCGTCGCCGGTGACGTTACAAGCGGTACCGAAGGAATCGATAGCGATGTACGCAGCGATCATCAGTGCAATCTGGTCATCGTTGAAGCCAAGCGAAGCGGTGAGCAGACCAACAGCAGCCATGATCGCACCACCAGGAACACCTGGGGCTGCAACCATGGTGACACCCAACATCAGCAGGAAGCCGAGCGCCTTGCCAAAAGAAAGATCCATGCCGTCCATGAACATGATCGCGAAGGCGAACAACGTAATCTTCATCATGGATCCGGAAAGGTGAATCGTTGCGCAAAGTGGGACCACAAAACCAGCCACGGACTGGCTCACGCCATTGCGGCGTGCGCATTCATAGGTCACTGGAATGGTCGCGGCAGACGAAGAGGTACCAAGAGCCGTGAAGTAAGCCGGCATCATGTTCTTCAACGAGGTAAACGGATTCTTGCGAGCAATCGCACCAGAAATAGTGAACTGAGCGATCAACAATAGGAAGCTCAGCACAATGGCGAGAACAAGAACCTTGGCGAACGCGGTAAGCGTGGACACAAGGTTGCCGTTCATGCCGAGAGAAAGGAACATACCGAAGATGTAAATCGGCAGCAATGGCACCACAAAGCCCGAAATTACCTTCATCACCACGCGGCGCAGATCGGCAACGCCAGCAAAGAGGGTGTCGGACTTCACCACAGTCATCGCAACACCGATCACAAACGCCAGGATCAAGGCAGTCATCACAGGCATTGGGGCAGGCATCTCGATGGTGATGAAGGGCTGGAGGGCCCCACCATCGATGTCTGCTACCTCAACATTCTGCTGATCCGCCAAAAGAATGGGGTAAAGTCCCGTAGCCACGGCCCAGGAGATAATGCCGGCAATCACTGCGGAGCCATAGGCGATGCCGGTGGTAATGGCCAACCACTTACCAGCACCGCGGCCGAGGCCTGCAATTGCGGGAGTGATCAAGGCAAAGATCAACACTGGAATGAAGAAGCCCAAGAAATTACCAAAGAGACTGTTAAAGGTTACAAAGACGCGGCCGAGTGCCACGGGAAAAAAGAAGCTGCAGATGATGCCCAGGATGATTGCCACAATGATCCGGAACAGCAGCGATGATGAAAGACGTTTGAAATCCATACACACCTACATGTGTCCAAAGAGATAGGGAACGCCTTTAACCTACAAGCTCTATACCCAATTTCTTGCATCGGATAGAAAATATGTGACGTGAAACTTTGCACACTTCACTCACAGTTGGACCTCGGGGTTAGGATGAAGGACATGATTGAAATCGTGATCGCGTCCATTTTTGCTCTAATTGCAGCCTTCTTTCTCACTGTGGGCGCAATGGCATGGAGCGGCAAGCTTCACGGGAATTCCAAGGTAGGCCTTCAGGTGCCTGAAGTTCGGGACTCTGAAGAAATTTGGTACAAGGCACACCGAGTTTCAGGCCCTTGGTGGGTGAACGCCGGACTTGCATTTGCGTTCACCGCCGCGTTTGCGCTGAAGGGCTTTTGGGTATTCACCATCCTCGGTGTCGTAGTGGCAATTGGTTTGGTGAGTGTGGGCTCCAATTTGGGTGCAAGGGCGGCGAACATTTTGGAAAGCAAGGAAGCCACAAAGGAAGCCCCGGCCCAGGTGGATTTGGATGCCGTACGGCGCGCAGCGGGGGGACAGTAATTCTTGCTCCACCGTTTCATCTGCACTAGCATTGCTAGGCATGAACAACGCTTACGGAAACTGGTGGTGGCGCGTCGCTTGACGAGCCACCGTCGATCCATAAGTTCAGGCTCGTCTTTGTAATACTTACAACGCGGGCCTTTTGTGATATCTGGGCCCCAGAAAGGCCCACAATGTCATCCCCGCCAAACGATTTTTCAATGTTTCACGTGAAACATTCGGTTCGTTACCACCAAGATGCTGCCGCGCTCTTCCAGCACCTCGCTGCCCCTCACGACTCCGTCCTGCTGGAATCAGCAGATATTGAGTCAAAGAAAAACACCAAGTGTCTAGCGGTTTTGAAAGCAGCCGCGCGCATCACCTGCCACGGTCAAAAAGTGAAAGTAACCCCTTTGACTGAGGCGGGGGAGCAGATCGTCTCCCGCTTGAAGCAAAACTTGGCAGATTACTTTGACGGCCAAGACTTTGTGTTTACGGCATCCCAGGCGATTGACGAGCGCGAGCGCCTTAAGGCCCCCAGCAATGCATTAGTCCTTCGAGACCTACAACTCAATGCTGGATACCAAGGCACGCACCTCCCATTGCTTGCAGGTGGCTTTGCGTTTGACTACTTGGAGACTTTTGAAACGCTTCCGCCTGTAGAACTCGGAGCAAATACTTATCCGGACTACGAGTTTGTTCTTGCAGAAACGGTCCTCGTGATTGACCACACTGCTGGTACTGCAGAGATTGAGACGATCGGCGGCGACGTCGATACGCTTCTCCAAGCCATCGAAGACTTTGAGGCGCCCGCTCACCTGCCTGCCCCAGAATCTGGGGAACTGATCGTGCAGGCCACTACAACAGACGCAGACTTCCGGGATCAGGTAAAGCGCCTGCAGGGAAATATCTACGAGGGCGATATTTACCAGGTGGTTCCGGCGCGCTCGTTTATTGCGGACTGCCCTGACGCTTATCAGGCGTACCGCCAGCTTCGTGCGACCAATCCCAGCCCGTACATGTTCTACGTGCGTGGCCAGGATTACGAACTGTTTGGTGCATCGCCGGAATCTAATCTGAAGTATTCCGCCGCTGACCGTGAAGTGCAGCTCTATCCAATCGCTGGCACTAGGCCTCGCGGGTTGAATGCAGACGGGACCATTAATCACGAGCTGGATATCCGCGCGGAGCTCGACATGCGCACGGACACCAAGGAAGTTGCGGAACACACCATGCTGGTGGACTTGGCGCGTAATGACTTGGCTCGCGTCGCCGTCCCTGCCACGCGCAAGGTAGCCGACCTGCTCCAGGTTGACCGTTACTCGCGGGTAATGCATTTGGTTTCACGTGTAACCGCAACCCTCGCTCCTGAATTCGATGCCCTTGACGCCTACCGCGCCTGCATGAACATGGGCACTTTGACCGGCGCTCCGAAGCTGCGCGCCATGGAGCTGCTGCGCGGGGTGGAGCATGTTCGACGCGGCTCATACGGGGGCGCGGTGGGGTATCTCTCTGGCGACGGTTCCATGGATAACTGCATCGTGATTCGTTCTGCTTTCGTGGCAGGTGGCCGCGCCGTGGTCCAGGCGGGTGCGGGCGTGGTTCGTGATTCTCAGCCACAGTCTGAGGCTGACGAGACTCTCCATAAGGCTTACGCTGTGTTGCATGCAATCGCGCTCGCGGCCGGCAAGACGGTGAAGGTGATCCGATGACCCATGTAGTGCTGGTGGATAACCAGGATTCGTTTGTGTACAACTTGGTGGACGCCTTCGCGGTGGCAGGCTACCAGTGCACCGTGTTCCGGAACACGGTAAGCGTGGAGGAGATTTTGGCAGCGAAGCCTGATCTCATTTGTCTTTCACCAGGTCCGGGACACCCCCTGGAGGCGGGCAACATGATGAAGCTAATCGCTGAGGTGATTGGCAAAGTCCCAATTCTTGGCATTTGCTTGGGCTTCCAGGCCTTGTTGGAGCACTTTGGTGGCGAGGTGGTTCCATGTGGACCCGTACACGGCACCACGGACAACATGGTTCTCGAGGAAGCAGGCCAAGAGTTATTCGGTTCTTTGACTACCGACGCAGGCCTGGAAAACAACTTCCGCGGCACCCTCGTTCCAGTTGCTCGCTACCACTCCCTCGGGTGTGTAAACCCGCCTGAGCAACTCGCACCAATGGGTACCTGCGACTCTGCAATAGGCCGGGTAGTGATGGCCGCCAAGACCACGGATAACATGGCGATTGGTTTGCAATTCCACCCGGAGTCGGTGCTCAGCCCGGCAGGACCAATAATTTTGGACCGTTGCATTGAACTTCTTATTTCTCAAAAGCAAGGATCGGCACAGTGACTAGCGAATTGACCCAACAGCGTCTCATCCAATTCCTCGACAACCACAATCCTTCCGTGCAGGAAGCAGTGGACGTTTTTACCCCGCTCACGGTTGGTGATTACGATGACGTCCACATCGCCGCACTGCTGGCCACCATCCGCACGCGAGGGGAGACCTTTGCTGACATCCTGGGTGCCGCCAAGGCGTTCCTAGCAGCTGGCCGCCCGTTCCCCATCACAGGCGCGGGACTTTTGGACACTGCAGGTACCGGTGGCGATGGCTCCAACACCATCAACGTCACCACCGCTGCCTCACTCGTTGCGGCCGCGGGGGGAGTGAAGATGGTGAAATGCGGCAACCGATCCGTCTCCTCCAAGTCCGGCTCCGCCGATGTGCTCGAGGCGCTGAACATTCCGCTCGACCTGGATCCCGATCGCGCCGTGCGCCAGTTTGAGGCCTCGAACTTTACGTTCCTTTTTGCCCCCGCGTACAACCCAGCGGTTGCGCATGTGCAGCCTGTCCGCAAGGCATTGCGCGTGCCCACCTTGTTCAACACCTTGGGCCCAATTTTGGCCCCGGCGCGCCCTGAGTTCCAGATCATGGGCATTGCAAAGCCACAGTTGGGCCAGATTATTGCGGAGGTGTTCCGTGAGCTGGGTCGCAGCCACGCGCTGGTGGTACATGGCTCCGGTACCGATGAGATTGCGGTGCACGGCCCCACCACCATTTGGGAGCTGCGCGACGGCGAAATCGAACAGTATGAGATCACCCCTGAAGAGATGGGTATTTCCCAGCACCCACTGTCTGCTCTCGCGGGTGGCGATGCCCAAGAAAATGCCCTCGCCATGCGTGAGACCTTCGCTGGTAGGGGGCCACAGGCCCACTTGGATGCGATTAGCGCGACCGCCGGCGCAATGCTCTACACCGTGAACCGCGCGGATAGCATTGCCGAGGGCGTCTCCCAAGCAAAGGAACTGATTAGCTCCGGTGAGGTAGAGCGGTGGTTGGCTGTTCATGAGGGAGCGAACTATGGCGAATAGCACCATTTTGGAATCCATCGTGGAGGGCCGCCGCGGCCATTTGGACGCGATCCGGAAGCGTATTGCCCACGTGGAACCTTCACGTTTGCCGTTGAGTACTCGTTCCTTGGAGGCCGCGTTGGGCCGCCGCGGGGGCGCAAACTTCATCATGGAGTGCAAGTCCTCTTCGCCCTCATTGGGTTTGATCCGCGCGGAGTACAGTCCGGGTGATATTGCTCGGGTGTATTCGCGTTACGCTGCAGGTATTTCCGTGCTGTGTGAACCGGATCGTTTCGGTGGTGATTACAACCACCTGGCTACGGTGGCCGCGTCCACCCACCTTCCGGTGCTTTGCAAAGACTTCATTATTGATCCGGTGCAGGTGCACGCGGCACGCTACTTTGGCGCGGATGCGATCTTGCTAATGCTGAGTGTCCTCGACGACGCCACCTACACCCTCCTCCACCAGGAAGCCTCCCGCCTGGGCATGGATGTGCTCACGGAAGTCATTGATGAGGAAGAGGTGGGGCGAGCGATCCGCTTGGGCGCACGCATCTTCGGCGTGAACAATCGCAACCTGCATGATCTTTCCATCGATTTGGGCCGCACCCCTGCGCTGCACCGCATGATTCCGGAGGACGCGGTGCTGATTTCCGAGTCCGGCATCCGCAACAACGCCACCGTCCGGGAACTCGGTGCCTTTGCAAACGGCTTCCTGGTGGGGTCGCAGCTCACCAGCCAGCCGGACGTGGACCTCGCTGCTCGTGAGCTCGTCTACGGACGCAACAAAGTCTGCGGCATCACCAGCCCGAGCATCGCGCAGATGGCCCGAGCCGCAGGTGCAACGTATGGAGGCATGGTGTTTGAGGCCTCCAGTCCGCGCAATGTTTCACGTGAAACATCGAAAAAAATTATCGACGCCGAGCAAGGCCTCACTTGGGTTGCCGTTTCGCGGCGGACGAACGGCTGGGAGGAGCTCCTGGATGGCTTCTCCGTGCTCCAGCTTCATGCTCCGTACCAGGGTTCCATCGCCGCGGAGTTGGAATACATTGAGTCCGTA
Source organism: Corynebacterium kozikiae (assembly GCF_024580965.1). Classification (NCBI taxonomy): domain Bacteria; kingdom Bacillati; phylum Actinomycetota; class Actinomycetes; order Mycobacteriales; family Corynebacteriaceae; genus Corynebacterium; species Corynebacterium kozikiae. Next base: position 32,681 of record NZ_JANIKJ010000013.1, on the reverse strand, counting down.
CGAGCGATCGCCGGCGATCGCGAGATTTGGCGCGCTGTCTCCATGACATCCGCCGGACCGACCGTTGCCGAAGCCCTCGCTCCGCGCGTCGATACGCTTGTTCTTGACGCCGGTGATGGCGGCACCGGAACCACCTTTGATTGGGGCACCGTTCCCGAAGCTGTGAAGGCAAAGGCCCTGCTCGCCGGTGGCATTTCCGCTGAAAACGCCGCTGAAGCCCTGGCAGTGGGCTGCATGGGGCTGGATATCAACTCGGGCGTCGAGAGCGCGCCGGGAGACAAAGACGCTGGGAAAATCGCTGCCGTTTTCCGCACCATTCGCACCTACAACGAGGGGAAACCATGAACCACACTTTGCTTCCGGCCTACTTCGGGCGCTTTGGCGGCCAGTTCGTGCCGGAGTCGCTGATTCCTGCGCTTGATCAACTTGAACAGGCGTTCGTGGACGCCCAGAACGACCCCGCCTTCCGCGAGGAACTCGCCGGATACCTGCGCGACTACCTGGGCCGCCCCACGCCGATCACTGAAGCCACGAAGCTCGGCAACGAGTACGCCCGAATCTTCCTCAAGCGTGAGGACCTTGTCCACGGCGGAGCCCACAAGACCAACCAGGTGATTGGCCAGGCACTGTTGGCCAAGCGCATGGGCAAGACCCGCATCATCGCGGAAACTGGCGCGGGCCAGCACGGCACGGCCACCGCCCTCGCGTGTGCACTTTTGGACCTCGAATGCGTGATTTACATGGGTGCAAAGGATGTGCAGCGCCAGCAGCCGAACGTTTACCGAATGGAGCTCATGGGGGCCAAAGTGGTTTCCGTGGATTCCGGTTCCGGCACCCTCAAGGACGCCGTCAATGAGGCTCTGCGGGACTGGACCGCGACCTTCCATGAGTCGCATTACCTGCTCGGCACCGCCGCGGGCCCGCACCCATTCCCAACGATTGTTCGCGAGTTCCACCGCGTCATTTCCACCGAGGCCCGCGCCCAGATGCTGGAGCGCATCGGCACGTTGCCCGATGTTGTGGTCGCTTGCGTGGGCGGCGGTTCCAATGCGATCGGCATGTTCGCGGATTTCATTGACGACGACCACGTGGAACTCGTTGGCGCGGAGCCCGGCGGGCACGGCCTCGATTCGGGCGAGCACGGAGCCACCATCAACAACGGTCAAGTGGGCATTCTTCACGGCGCGAAGAGCTACTTGATGCGGAACTCTGACGGCCAAGTTGAGGAGTCTTACTCCATTTCCGCTGGTCTGGACTACCCAGGCGTAGGTCCGCAGCACGCCTACCTGGCGGAAACAGGTCGCGCTCAATATGTTGCCATCACTGACGCCGAGGCACTCGACGCCTTCCAAGTCCTCTCCCGTAAAGAGGGCATCATCCCGGCGCTTGAGTCCAGCCACGCGCTGGCCTACGCCCTCAAACGCGCCAAAACAGCCGAGGCCAACAAAGAGCCGATCACCATTTTGGTATCGCTTTCCGGCCGCGGCGACAAAGACATCGAACACGTCCGCCGCACCCTGGAGGAGAAGCAATGACCCGCTACGAAGCCATGTTCCAACGCGTCGAGGGCGGTGCGTTCGTGCCATTCCTCATGCTGGGCGACCCAACCCCGCAAGCCTGCCTAGAGATCGTGCGCGCGGTGGTGTCCGCGGGTGCCGACGCCCTCGAGCTCGGCGTCCCCTTCTCCGATCCGGTTGCAGACGGCCCCACCATTCAACGCGCCCACATCCGCGCCCTCGAGGCCGGGACCACAGTGGATACCGCGCTGGACCTGGTGCGGCAGATCCGCGAGGAGTTCCCCGAGCTGCCAATCGGCATGCTGATCTACGGCAACGTTGCCTTCACCCGCGGCATTGAGCGCTTCTACCAGCAGTTCGCTGAAGCTGGCGCGGATTCCATCCTCATCCCAGACGTTCCTGTGCGCGAGGGGGAGGAATTCATCGCAGCAGCCAAGAAAGCAGGGATTGCCCCGATCTTCATCGCTCCCGCCCAGGCTGCGGAGAAGACGCTGGAAGGTGTGGCGCGGGCGTCGGAAGGCTACATTTACGCCATTTCACGAGACGGCGTGACCGGCACCGAGCGCGCCTCGAGCACGCAAGGCCTGGACCAGGTGGTGAACAACATCAAGAAGTACGGCGGCGCACCGGTGCTGCTCGGTTTTGGTATTTCCACCCCCGAGCATGTGCGCGACGCCATCGCCGCTGGGGCCGCAGGCGCGATCACTGGCTCCGCAATCACCTCGATCATCGAGCGCGGCGGTTCCCATGAGGAGCTTGGGGAGTTTGTGCGCGCGATGAAAGAGGCCACCCGATGACCTGCTCACGACGAATGTTCCTCCTTGGCACCGCCTCCACGTTCGCGGGCGCGCTGCTCGCCGCCTGCGGCAAGGAGCAGATCGACGTTGCCGTCCAGGACGTGCCCGTTGGTTCCGCAGTGATCGTAGGGGAGTACATCGTGGCGCAGCCCACTGCGGGCCAGTATGTGGCCTACTCCACGCTGTGCCCTCATCAGAACGGCACGATCACCGAGGTGCGCGGCGATGAAGTGACGTGCCTGAAGCACAATTCCACATTTTCAATTGTGGACGGCTCCCCGATTGAAGGGCCATCACGAGCCCCCATGAAGCCGGTGGATATTGCTGTGGAGGATGGCACCGCAACAGTAGGTTAGGCTTTGCCTATGCTCAAACGGATTGATCCCCTGATTGCCTTGATCATCCTCGCGGTGATCGTGGCAATTTTCGCCCCGGCGCGCGGAGAGTTCGCCTCCGCGTTCTCCGTGGCCACCTCCATCGCGATCGCGCTGCTGTTTTTCCTCTACGGCGCGCGCCTTTCTACCCATGAGGCGCTGGAGGGTTTGCGCAACTGGCGCCTACACCTGACGATTCTGGCCTTTACTTTTGTGGTGTTTCCGCTGATCGGAGTTGGGTTGACGCCATTGCAGGCAGTGGTGGGCAGGGAGATGTACCTGGGCATTTTGTACCTCACGTTGGTACCGTCTACGGTGCAGTCTTCGGTGGCGTTCACATCGATTGCCAGGGGGAATGTGGCTGGGGCGATCGTGAGTGCTTCGGCTTCAAACATCGCCGGGGTGTTCCTCACGCCGCTGTTGGTGATGCTGTTGATGTCCGCGCAGGTAAGCATTGATACCTCGGTGTTTTTGGACATCGCTGTGCAGTTGCTGTTGCCGTTTATTTTGGGGCAGTTGCTGCGGCCCTGGGTAGGGAAGTTTGCGGCGAATAAGGCCACGAAGCTGGTGGATCGGGGGTCGATCACCATGGTGGTCTACTCGGCGTTTTCCGCCGGCATGGTGGCCGGTATCTGGAGTTCGGTAGGGGTGGCGCAGATCGTGTTCCTCGTGCTGGGATCGATTGCGCTGGTGGCGCTCATGTTGTGGTTCACGCGTTTTGCCGCGCTTCGCTTGGGCTTCTCCCGCAGCGATATGATTGCCATCCAATTCTGCGGTACCAAGAAGTCTTTGGCCTCGGGTCTACCGATGGCCGCGGTGATTTTTGGCTCCGCCAACCTCGGTTTGTTGATCTTGCCTTTGATGATTTTCCACCAGGTGCAGCTCATGATGTGTTCTTGGCTCGCTGCACGCTACGCAAAGGAGAGCTAAATGCTGTACGTGAAACTCGTGATGACCATCCCTGGTGCCGGCACCGCGACGCATGCCGCGGAGCTGGAGCCTCTCGACGCCGCCAACGCCAAGCTCCACCGCTTGGTGGAGCTTGATCCATCGGGTGCGGTTTGCGGCGGCGCTGCGGGTGGCAAACACACTGGCACGCCCCCTCTGGAAATTGTTCCGCACCCAGATACCTATGCCCAACTTGAGGGGTTTCACGTGGAACATATCTCCAAGGAGGTATTTGAGCAGTGGTGGGCTACGCTCCTAGAAGATTCACCATGGCTACGTAGCTAATGGTGCCCACGATGATGGAAAGTCCCGCGCTGCGGCGCCACCAGTGCACCAGCAGCGTGATGGCAATGCCGAGCGCCGCGTAGAGGGGATACCCGGAATCTTTGAAGGTGTACGCGCAGAGGATCGTCATCACACCCACTGGCATGGTGATACTTAGCAGCGCCATCAGCGGGCTATCTACTTTGGCAAAGCTGAAGGGGAACTGTCGCAACGCGATGGTTACTAGTGCTACGGGAATGAGTACCGCGAAGATTTGGGTCATGGTGCCTTCCAAGTCAGTGCGCGGTCAATGGTTGGGGAGGCGTTGCGCAGCAAGAGGAATGCGAAGTAGCTCAGCAGCGCAACGATGAGCATCTGGCCAGGAGCAACAATCAAGGCCAGGCCGGCAAAGAGCAAAGCAAAAACAATAAGGGAGAAGTCCTTGTTCGCGCCGAAAGATTCCCATGCGAGCACCACGAATAGGGAAGTGAGCGCGAACTCCATCCCTTCAATGCTTTGGGGGATGGCGTGGCCAAACAGGGCACCGGCCGTCCCGGAAAGAACCCAAAGCAATTGGCACATCACCTGCATCACCAGAAGCTGTGTGCCGGTGAGGTTGCGGTGTGCGGAGGCGATTGCGTAGGCCTCGTCGGTGAGCGCATACGTTGAGTACGCGCGGCCCAGCTTGGAACGGATTCGATGGCGCGGGTAGGTAAGCCCGTAAAAGATGTGACGGAAGTTCACCAGGAAGCCGGTGATCGCGGCGGAAATTGGACCAACGCCGGCAGTAATCAGGTTCACCGCGAGGAACTCCATCGAGCCCGCGTAGATCAAGATAGACATCACCGGCGCCCACCACCAGCTAAATCCAGCCTGGATCACCACGAGCCCGAAGGCCAATCCGAGAGGAATCATGCCTAGGCCTACCGGCGCCGTGATGCGGATGGCATCGCGAATTTGCGATGTTTCACGTGAAACCATGAAAAAACTGACCTCTTAACCGCAATGTTTCACGTGAAACATTAGTTTTCGCCGGGGTGCGCGGGGTAGGTGGAGTAGATGGGGAGCGGCATTGGTTGGCGAGCCATCACGTCTGCCCACAGATCCGAACTGCCTGGCGCAATCACATCAAACGGCAAGGCAGGCGCAACGTACCAGTCGCCGCGCTCAATTTCCTCGTCAAGCTGACCTGGCGCCCATTCGGAATAGCCCACGAAAAGACGCATTCCAATAAGGTCCACTGCCACCTCATCCACTGAGCCATTGAGATCTACGTGGGCCAGGCGGTTTGCAAGGCGGCGCAGGCGTGGGTGGGAATCAATGTCCACGCCGGGTTTGGTCACACCAACAGCCACTGCGGCGGATTGCTCAACCGGGCCGCCAATGTAGAAGGCCTTGGGCTTGCTCACGAGCTCCGCCCAGTCATTCTCCATGACGTTGGGCACGGCGACGTCGGAACGCATCACAAGGTTCACACCGAACGTGACCTCCTCGCCGCATTGCAGCAGGAGGATGACGGAACGCGCAAAAAACTCGTCTTTCAGACCTGGCGCGGCAACGAGGAGTTGCCCGGGGGCGGGCTCATTGCGTTCGAGCGCGTTGAAAAGGCGATCAGCAAACATTAGCGGTCCTTCCACCAGGCACGCAGGGCGGCCACAGCTTCGTCTCGGTCAAGCGGTCCGCGCTCAAGGCGCAGTTCTTTCAAAAATGCCCACGCCTGGCCCACCTCCGGGCCCGGCTTGAGGCCTAGCAGCTCCATGATCTCAAAACCGTCAAGGTCCGGGCGGACCCGCGCCAGGTCTTCCTTGGCCGCGATCTCTGCAATGCGCTCGTCAAGGATCTCAACTGCGGCGCGCAGGCGGCCGGCTTTGCGGCGGTTTCGCGTGGTGATGTCTGCCCGGACGAGCTTGTTGAGGCGCTCCAGCAGTGGGCCGGCGTCGGTGACGTAGCGGCGCACGGCGGAATCTGTCCAGTGCCCGTCGCTGAACCCATAAAAACGCATGTGGAGGTATACGAGTTGGCTGACGTCCGCCACCATGGCTTTGGAATACTTCAGGGCGCGCATGCGCTTTCGCACCAGCTTGGCGCCCACAACCTCGTGATGGTGGAAGCTCACATGGCCCGCCTCGTCGAATGCGCGGGTGTCTGGCTTGCCGATGTCATGCAACAGGGCCGCCCAGCGCAGCACGAGGTCAGGTTCGTCTTCTTGCTCAATGGCTTGGCGCAGCACCGTGAGCGAGTGCGCGTACACGTCTTTGTGCTGGCGGTGCTCATCCACGGTGAGTTTGAGGGCGGGGATTTCTGGGTAGATCACATCGGCGAGGCCCGTTTCCACCATGACGTCGATGCCGTCCCAGGGGGCTGCACCCAAAATCAGTTTGTCCAGCTCCACCTGCACGCGTTCGGCGGTAATGCGGGCGATCTCCTGGTGCATGGCCGCCATTGCGCCGGTCACCCGGGGGGCGAGTTGGAAGCCGAGTTGGGAGACAAAACGAGCCGCGCGCAGCATCCGCAGGGGATCGTCGTGAAAGCTCAGCTCCGGGGCGGCCGGCGTGTCCAGGATGCCCGCGACGAGGTCCTCCAACCCGCTCATGGGGTCGTGGAAGCTCATGTCCTGGAGATTGATCGCCATCGCGTTGACGCGGAAGTCGCGGCGGATGAGGTCGCCTTCCAGCGTGTCGCCGAATTGGACCTCGGGGTTGCGGGAGCTGCCGTCGTAGACATCGGAGCGGAACGTGGTGATTTCGATTTGCTGACCGGCCTTTTCCGCGGAGACGGTGCCGTATTCAATGCCAGTGTCCCAGACGGTGTTGGTGAACTCTTCGAGGATCTCCAGCACGGTTTCGGGGCGCGCGGAGGTGGTGAAGTCGAGGTCGTGGCCGAGGCGGCCGAGCATGGCGTCGCGGACGGAGCCACCCACGAGGTACAGACTGTGCCCCTTGGCCCCGAATGCCTGCGCGAGCGGTGTGACCACGTGGTCGACGTCGGCAAGCGCATCCTGGGCGCGCTTCAGATACACGGCTGGGGACTGGTCTGCGAAATGTTCGGGGTGCTGCACCCGTGTAATGCTACCCGTTGCGGTACGATCAACAACGATGAGCGAGCAATCGAGTGACCAACCAAAGCGCAACCGTCGCAGGCGGCGGCGCCGTAGCCCGCGCGCGGGTGAGCACTCGAAGCAGAAGAATCGTGGCAAACGCTCCACACGCCGCCAATACCAACACTCCAAGATTGGCACCCGGGATGAAACTTCCGCGGGTGGCTTGGTGGTTTCCGGGCTCGCGGAGGCCGTTGATGAGCAGGGCAATGTGGATCTTTCCCGCGTGTATGTGGCGCTGATTGGCCGCTTGGACCGCCGCGGTCGGCTGCTGTGGAGCATGCCCAAGGGCCACGTGGAGCCGGGAGAAGATAAAGCCTCCACCGCCGAGCGCGAAGTGTGGGAGGAAACCGGCATCCACGGTGAGGTCTTTGCCAAGCTGGGCGTGATTGATTATTGGTTCGTCTCCGAGGGCGTGCGCATCCACAAAACAGTGCACCACCACCTACTGCGCTACGTGGATGGCGACCTCAACGATGAAGACCCCGAGGTCACCGAGGTGGCGTGGATCCCCGCGAACGAACTCACGGAGCATTTCGCCTACGCCGACGAGCGCAAACTCGCCCGCATCGCCCACGACCTCCTGCCGGAACTCGCGCGAAAAGAGAAAGCCGAGGGAAGGAAGACCCCAAGGTGAAAACTCGCATCGGCGCGCTCACGCTCGCGGTTGCCCTGCTTTCCCCCTCAGCGCTGGCGGACCCGCTCCCAATCTCCCCAAACGACCCAGTTGGCCAATCCCGGTGGATCAACCCGGCGGTGCGCTCCACTGACGCAACGGCAATGTTTCACGTGGAACTTATCGAAGTTCCCACCAGCCTCCCACTCGGCCAAACCCTGCGGATCAAAGCAGTAGTACACAACCGCAGCGAGCAAGACGCCATCAACCTGGAACTTCAGCCGCAGTTCGCCGACCCCGAAGCCGAAGTCTCCGGGCAGCGCACCGTCCTCGCCGCCGAAGCCGGGGAGTTCCCGTACCTCGGCCAGGCAGTCGCAATTCCCGACGTCCCCGCGGGCGAAAGCCGCGAGGTCACGCTGGACATCACGACCCCACTCAGTCAAGGCGGCGTGTACCCCACGTTGATCGGGCTGCGTTCGGCGCAAGGGCTCGAAAGCTCGCAGAGGTTCCTCCTCAACGTCACCGAAAGCACTGGAAGCACAGAAACAACTGAAACCACTGAAACAACAGAACCCACCCCCGTGAGCCTGGTGTATCCCATCACGGCGGCGGTGGACATCGTGGGCGGGGAAACCGGTGAGGCTCCCCAGCGCGAGCGGCTCATCTTGACCTCGGAAGCCCTCGGTGAACAGCTCGCTGAGGGCGGCAGGCTCTACAACCTCGTGCATGCCCTGCCGGAGGGGAGGGTGCGCGAGGCCGCCTGCGTTGCTATTGACCCGCAGTTGCTGGACACGGTGATGCGGATGGCGCTGGGCTACCAGGTGGCCGATTCCCGGCCCAGCTCTGTGAGCAAGAAGCAGCGCCTGCGTGACTCGTGGAACTTCAGCAACAATCAGAGCGATGCCACGGAGGGCGCCTACGCGAAAGAGGCGGCCGCTTGGCTGGAGCAGCTTCGCGCGATTGCCTCGTGTGCTGTCGCATTGCCTTGGGCGAACACGGACCTCAACGCGGTGGAGGCCACCGGCAACCCGTGGCTCATGAGGGAGGCGCTGCAACGCGGCGCGGAGGTGTTCGCCCAAGCCGGCATCGAGATAGTGCCCAACGTGGTCATCCCCGGCGGCGGCTACATTACCGACGAAACCGTAGCGGACCTCGGCTACGCGGATCTGGCCAGCGGCGATACGGACATCAATGCCGCCTGGGAGCGTGCCCGAGCAGAAGAGATTGTCCAGGCGCCGGGGCGCGCTGACACCGCCACCTCAGCTCTCGAGTCCAACGCCCTGCCCTCCGCACAACCAGACGCGCCGCGGCCAACCACCACGGTGAACGTGCTGGTGGCAGACAATACCGTCAGCGGCGCGCCGGGCTTGGACCGCTTCCACCAGATTGCGCCATCAATACGCGCCGTCACCTACCAGGGTTCCTTGGCGGCCACACTAGCGGAGGCCATTGAAAGCCCCATGACGGTGGGCTACGGCAACTACTCAGCCCGCTTCGACTACACCCTGGACTCCCTCCCGGCGCGCGAGGCCACCGCCTCCGCAGCGATCACGCAGTCCATGAGGGGAGAGGAGCCGGTGCTGATGATGCTGCCCTCGGACGTCGCGGACCCCAGCACCTGGTTTGCCACGTTGAACACCCTCATGAACACCGGGGCGGCAACGCCGCTTCGCCTGCAGGACTACCTCACGCCCAATGGCGAGCAGCTTGAAGCACTGAACACCCCACCACAAAACCCGCCGCAAAGCGGCACTCCCTACGACGACCCCACGGTGATCGCAGACACCGAAATCCTGCAAGCGCGCCAGCAGGCGGATTACACCGATGACCTCACCCGGCTCATGATTTCCGACCCGCAAGTGGCACTCACCCCGTACAACTTCACCGTGCCGGTGCGCCATGAGGTGCTGCGCGCGCTCAGCCGCAACGAACGGCAGTCGATTCTGACCTTTGACAACAAGGTGGCCACTGCCCGCCGCACCCTCGCCTGGAACCGTGACATGCTTTCGGAGCTGCGCGCGTCGGTAAGCCTGCTGCCGCCAGGCAACGTGTACACACGCCTTTCGGATTCCTCGCCGCTGCTTATCGCGGCGCAGAATGGACTGCCGCTGCCGGTGGATTCGCGGATCCGCTACCTGGGTCCGGAGGGGGCGAGTATCAACGTGGACAATCGGCTGATTGTGCCCGCGAAGGGGTCCATTACCGTGCCGATGACCGCGAACCTGCCCACAAGCTCGCGCACCGACCTGCAACTTTGGTTGGCCACCCCAGATGGCGCCGCGATTTCCAACCCCGTGGACATCTCCGTGCAGACCCGCTCCGGCATCCTCGGGGCGTCCGGGACCGCGCTCGCATTGGTGGCGGGGCTAGCTTCAATTCTGCTGGCGCGGATCGTGATTCGGCGGCGCAAGGCGAAAAATCGCATGTAAGGGGAGTAAAGTACCCACAAAGCTTTTCCCCAACCGTAGGATTGCATTTTGCACTCACCCAAGTCCCAACAAGGGCTGCGCCACCGCATCATTGTGCCAGCACCCCCGGCGCCAGTGGTGGCCCCACAGCCACGCGCGAAACTGGTCAGCGCCCCGAAGGAAGTCAGCGACGCCGACGTAGTCCGTTCCACCGGATCAATGGCGATCGCCACCCTCGCAAGCCGCATCACCGGCTTTCTGCGCAACGTGCTCATCACCACCGCCTTGGGCGGCGCAGTGGCCTCCGCCTTCAACACGGCCAACACCCTGCCCAACCTGATCACGGAAATCGTGCTCGGCGCAGTGCTCACCTCCCTGGTGGTGCCGGTGCTGGTGCGCGCGGAGAAGGAAGACCCGGATCAGGGAGAGGCCTTCATTCGGCGCCTGTTCACCCTGGCGTCCTCGGTGCTGATTGGCATCACGGTGCTCGCGGTGATCGCTGCGCCCTGGCTGGTGGGCCTGCCGCTGGGGCCAAACTCCAAGGTGAACGTCTTCCAATCCACCTCCTTTGCCTACCTATTGCTGCCGCAGATCTACTTCTACGGCATCTTTGCGCTGCTCATGGCCGTGCTCAACACGAAGGGCGTGTTCAAGCCGGGGGCGTGGGCGCCGGTGGTCAACAATGTGATCACCCTGGCAGTGCTGAGCCTCTACATGTTCGTACCTGGGGAATTGCATCCGGGCGATCAGGCGCCGGTGACGGACCCGCATGTGCTGCTGCTGGGCATCGGCACCACCTTGGGTGTGATTACGCAGGCCGCGATCATGCTGCCGGCAATCCGACGCGCCGGGGTCAGCCTGAAGCCGCTGTGGGGGATCGATGACCGCCTCAAGCAGTTCGGCGGGATGGCGGTGGCGATCATTGTCTACGTTGCTATCTCGCAGGCGGGCTACTTCATCACCACGCGCATCGCCGCGGCAGCCGACGCCGAAGCTCCCAACATTTACCAGCAAGCGTGGCTGCTCTTGCAGGTTCCATACGGGATCATTGGCGTCACCCTACTCACTGCCATCATGCCGCGGCTATCCCGCAACGCGGCCAATGGCGACGACCGCGCGGTTGTCCACGACCTCGTGGTGGGCTCCAAGCTCACCTTCATTGCGCTCATCCCGATCGCAATGTTCATGAACTACTTTGGCCCGCAGATCGCCAACGGCCTGTTTGCTTACGGCAAGTTCAGCCCGGAATCGGCCACCCTGTTGGGCTGGACGCTCACTTCCTCCTCCTTCACGCTGCTGCCATACGCCCTGGTTCTTCTGCATCTGCGCGTGTTCTACGCCCGCGAGGAGGCCTGGACCCCCACATTCGTCATCGCCGGCATCACCATCACCAAGGTTGCGCTGTCCATGGCGGCGCCGTTCGTGGCTACCTCGCCAACCCGCGTGGTAATTCTGCTGGGCGCTGCCAATGGCTTCGGCTTTGTGACTGGCGCGGTGATCGGCGGGCTGCTGCTGCGCCGCAAACTGGGCAACTTGGGTATGCGGGAAGTGGGGCTCACCGCGGCGTGGGCATTGGGTGCCTCCGCCATCGCGGGCCTTGTTGCCTTGGGTGTCTCGGCGTTGCTTTCACGCCCGCTGGACATGTTGTACGCGCGCATTGGGTCGCCCACCTACCTCGTGGAACTGGCGGTGTGTGGCGTAGTGTTCCTGGTGATCACCGGGCTGATTCTCGCGCGCTCCGGCCTGCCAGAGGTGCAAAGCCTCGCCGGTGTGGCCGGGCGCATCCCTGGGCTCAACCGCCTCATCCGGGCCCGCACACCAATGCCCGCCGCGGTCCTCACGGCCACCGAGCAGCTCCCCTTCGACGACTCCTTCAACGCCACCCCCGTCCCACCACCAATGTCCGCAGGCATCGTCCGCGGCCCACGCCTGGTCCCCGGTGCAGAGGTTTCCGACGGCCGCTATCGGCTGCTCGCCGAGCACGGCGCCGTAGCCACCGCGCGCTTTTGGCACGCCAAAGAAAAGGCAACGGGTAGGGAAGTGGCTTTGACCTTCGTGGATACGTCGGGACAAGCTCCCCAAGCACCGCGTACTCCCGCTGAGTCCGCAAGCCACGCCGCCACCGTGATGCGCCACACCCAAATTCTGGCCAGCCTCAAGCACGATGGCGTGGCGCCCAACATCCAGGTGTTCAGCTACCGCAACGGCTGCCTCATCGTGGCCGACTGGATCCCCGGCGCGCCCCTTTCCTCCCTCGACCCGGAAACCGTTGAACCCACCAGCGCCATCCACGCATTCGCGCCGCTTGCCGACGCCACCCAAGCCGCCCACGAGGCCGGCATCGCCGTTGGCTTGGACAACCGCGCCCGCATCCGCATCTCCACCGACGGCGTAGCGGTCCTCGCGTTCCCGGCGGTCCTTGAAGAAAACTCTGCAGACAAAGACGTCGCAAGCCTACGCACGGCCCTCGGCTCACTCATTCGTGCCGACGCGCCCACCGCCGTCCTCAGCATGTTCAACGCGCCCGCAACGCAGCTTCCCGCCGCGATCACCGCCCTTGACGGCGGCCAGGCTGCTGAGGAGCTGGAGGTTCCCGACCAGCCCGAGGCCCCGCAGCCCAACCGCGCCCCCGGTTTCGGCGCCAAGAGCTACTCCCGCAGCGCCCTGATCGCGCTCGCTGGCCTGGCCACCGTGCTCGTGGTGTTGGCCGCGGTGGTGACCGCCTACCTCACCAGTTTGCTGGACACCCCGGACTCACCAATCACGCAGGAGTCCATCCAACTCAGCTCCCAGGCCCCCGAGCCCGTCGGCCCGGAAATTGTGGTGGCGCCCCAGGACGTACTGAGTAACCTCTCCAGCTCAGGCACACAGGGGACCACCGTAGTGCTGGACCAGTCAATGCCGATCCACGCGATCGTGGTGGAGAGCACCAACGCGGTGGGCCTGCGCATCGAGGTCCTGGAACTGCCCAATGCTTATGAGGGGCAGGGGAACCTGCTCACGGAAGTCCGCCTCACCCAAGACCAACAACGCGTAGAACTGCCGCCGAAGGACTACGCGGCGCTGGCGGTGATGCTCCACGCCGAGGGGGTGTCCCCAGATCAGGAATATCCAACGATTGCGCAAGTGATGCCGCTTTCTTACAGTGGCGTGACACCCTAACCCCTCATGAGACCCGCAGCACCTTATTGCTGCGGGTTTTCTCGTGGCCAAGCCCGCTGGCGTTTGGGCAGGGTAGAGCTCATGAGGGGGAGGAATCCCTCATGAGTAATTACAGCAAAGTAGTTTTGCCTGAGAAACCTTAAAGGGCGCTGAGGTGGCCAAAGGCGAGCAAACGCATTTGGCGCCGCAGGGGTTTTTCACTCGCTGGTGGGCACGCATACTAGTGGGGCAGCGCTAGGGGAGCGCTGAAGGATCGCCTTGGGGGGAGATTGTGCAATGGCATCCAACGAGCAACCACACACCGGAAACGGATACCTCAAGCCCACGCGGCCGCCCACCGACCAGGAGGCCGCCAAGCTGGCGGCCATGAATGACCTCGAGCTTGTGGAAACGTTTACGCACGGGGACCACCAGGCGTTCGCCGAAATCACGCGCAGGCACTACCGCAAGCTGTGGATGCTGGCGCGGCGCTACACCGGCAGCGAACACGACGCCGACGACGTCATGCAGGACACCATGCTGAAGGTCATCGCCAACATCGACCGCTATCGCGGGGATGCAAGCTTGGGCACCTGGTTGCAACGCATGGTCCGCAACACCTGCTACGACCACATGCAGCGCAAACGCTCCAAACATGCCGAAAGCCTGGAGAAGCTGGACGTGGAGCGCAACCTTGGCCACGATCCCACCCGCGTGATTACCACCCGCCTCTTCCTCAGCCACGCCCTTGAGCAGCTCCCCGTGGAGCAGCGCGCGGCGATCGTGCTGGTGGACTACCACGGCCTCGGGGTGGAGGCAGCCGCGGGTGTGTTGGGTGTGCGCCCCGGCACCGTGAAGTCGCGGCGTGCGCGTGCGCGGGCCGCCCTCAAGGACCTCCTGCAGGCGCCTGCTCACGGGTGATTGTGTGTGCGCTGGGCGCGTCGGCAATGCGCGTTACCTGCGGGGAAATACTGCGGCGGCGGCGTGTGTTGGGGAAAAGGTAGAATCAAACAGGTCCCAACAAAGGTGTGGAAAGGTTGTTCATGTCAGTGCATGATCTCGTGATTATCGGCTCGGGTCCGGCGGGCTACACCGCAGCTCTGTATGCGGCTCGCGCCGAGCTGAAACCGCTGGTATTTGAAGGTATTGAATACGGCGGTTCGCTGATGACCACCACCGATGTGGAAAACTACCCCGGTTTTGCTGATGGCATCATGGGCCCCGACCTCATGGAACAAATGCGCTCCCAAGCTGAGCGATTCGGCGCTGACCTGCGCATGGAGATGGTCACCAAGGTTGAGCTGACCGGCGAGATCAAGAAGGTGTGGGTGGACGAGGAAGTTTTTGAGGCCCGCGCCGTCATCCTGGCCACCGGCTCCGCGCCACGCTACCTGGGCATTGAGGGGGAGCAGAGCTTGCTTGGCCGCGGCGTTTCCGCCTGCGCTACCTGTGACGGCTTCTTCTTCAAAGGCCAGGACATCGCCGTGATCGGCGGCGGCGACACCGCTATGGAGGAGGCCACCTTCCTCACCAAGTTCGCCAACACCGTGACCATCGTCCACCGCCGCGAAGACTTCCGCGCCTCCGCCGTGATGCTGGAACGCGCCCGCAGCAACGAGAAAATCCGCTTTGCCACCAACAAGGTGGTCTCCCGAGTGCTCGGCGAAAGCAAAGTGGAGGGTCTTGAGCTGCAGGACACCGTCACCGGCGAGCTCTCCACGCTGGACGTCACCGCAATGTTTGTGGCAATCGGGCACGACCCCCGCTCGGAGATGTTCCGGGACGTCATCACTACCGACGAAGCCGGCTACGTAGTGGTGGATCACCCAAGCACTGCAACCAATATTCCCGGTGTGTTCGCGGTCGGTGACCTCGTAGACAGCCACTATCAACAGGCGATCACTGCCGCGGGCTCCGGCTGCCGCGGCGCCATCGACGCCGAACACTACCTCGCTACCCTTTAGGATCACCCATGGCACAGATCATCAACGTCACCAAAGACACCTTCCGCTCCGCGGTCATTGACTCCGAAAAGCCCGTCTTGGTGGACTTTTGGGCACAGTGGTGCGGGCCGTGCAAAAAGTTGGGGCCCGTGCTTGAGCAGGTGGCAGAGGAGCTTGGCGACGAAGTAGTGATCGCCAAGGTGAACGTGGACGAGGAGCGCGAGCTGGCCGCAATGTTCCAGATCATGTCTATCCCCGCGATGATGGTGTTTGCAAAGGGCACGAAGGTGGATGAGATGATCGGCCTGCAACCCAAGGCGAACATCGTGGCGAAGCTGCGCTCGCACATCTGACTGCTATCCTTGCCAAGAGTAACCAGTGAATTCCAGAAGGGAGCAGTGTGTCTGACATCTTGCAGGTAGGTGACCGCAGCCCACGGGTCGCCGAGGTCAGGATCGCACTCGCTAAGTTGGGCCATTTGCCCACCGACGCCACCGTCACCAAGGACAGCTTCACCGAAGCAGACCTCCTCTTCGATGAAACCCTCGCAGACGCCCTGCGCAGCTTCCAGCAGTCCCGAGGCATCATCGCCTCCGGGGCTATCAATGACGCCACGCTGCGCGTCATCCGGGAAGCCTCCTACCGCCTAGGCTCCAGGGTGCTGCAATACCATCCCGGCAATCTCATGGTTGGCGACGACGTAGCCCAACTCCAATCCCAACTTCAAGAGCTGGGCTTTTACCCGGACCGTCTAGACGGCCGCTTTGGCGAGCAAACCCACGCCGCCCTCATGAACTACCAGATGAACTACGGGCTGCGCACAGACGGCATCTGCGGGCCGGAAACCATCCGCGCTTTCGGCCGCCTCGGCCGCCGCATCACCGGCGGCAACCCCCACGCCCTGCGCGAGCGCGAGCGTATGCGCGAGTCCGGCCCGCAGCTCGCCGGCAAACGCGTGGTGGTGGACCCGGCGTTGGGCGGGCGCAACCGCGGACAAAGCGTGAAGGGCCCTTATGGGCAAATCACTGAGGAAGAGATCATCTGGGACCTCGCCACCAGGGTGGAAGGCCGAATGATCGCAGCCGGGGTGGAAACGATTCTTTCCCGCACCCGTCAGGATGACCCCAGCTACGCCGACCGCGCGAACATGGCCAATGCTTTTGGCGCGGACCTCATGATCAGCCTGCAGGCGGACCAGTACCACAACCAAAAGGCCAATGGCGTGGCCAGCTTCTACTTTGGTTCGGAATCCGGCCAGAGCTCGATCACTGGTGAGCTCCTTTCCGGCTTCATCCAGCGCGAAATCGCTGCCCGCACGGCGCTGAATAACTGCGGCGCCCACGGCCGCACCTGGGATCTGTTGCGCATCACTGAGATGCCGACGGTGGAAGTGGTGGTGGGTTACCTCACCAACCCCGGCGACGTTTCAATACTCACTGACCCCAAGGCTCGCGACGCCATCGCCGAGGCCATCGTAGTTGCCGTCAAACGCCTCTACCTACTGGACGAGGACACCCACACTACCGGCACTTATAAGTTCGACGAGCTCGTCAAACACGAAACCTCATAGGCCACCAGCAGCTCACGTTTGGGCGGTAGCTCCAGGCGGTAGCGAGGTAGCGCGGGGTGCGGGTGGACCACCTCAAACCCCGCGGCCTCCAGGGCGTTGGCGTTCATGAGGCCAATACGCGGGCTTTGGTCGAGGATTTCGAGCACCTCTGGCTGGGGGTTTTCGGGGTCTTCCACGAAATCTTCGCGCCAACCGAAGGCTTCCACGTGGTCTTCGCCGCGGCGCATGATGGCCATGATGGCGGCGTCGAGCAACAGGGCAGGGGCAATGTCTTGGATGCGCGGCTGCGCGAACAGTGAGGTGATCACGAAGCCGTCTGCGGGCGGTCCGCTGGGCAGTTGCGCGGCACCGGGGCACATGCTGGCGTGGCAAAACAGCACGGTGGCGAGGGTTTCCACGGGCGTCTTGAGGTGGAAGCCGCACTCGCCGTAGTCCATGAGGGCGGCGTGGAGCCAGGCTTCTTTTTCAAAGGCAGGCTCGCACTTGAGGGTGGGGTCTGCAAGCTCCCAGAACACGCTGCTGAGGGCGAGGGGATGCGCGGCCAGCACGTTGTCTTTACTCACGGCCTCAATATGCAGTGGCGCGGCCATGGCTGTTAGCCCTTCAACAGCCCCATGATGCGCTCAAAGTCCTCTTTGCCGCCGAACTCCACCACGATTTTGCCTTTGCGCTTGCCCACGCTCACGGACACCTTGGTGTCCAGCTCATCGGCAAGGCTGGAGGCGGCGTTGCTGAAGAACTCTGGCGTTGCGGCCTTGGGGCGCTTGGTGGGTGCCGGGGCTTCGCCGCGGTTGGCCAGGGTCACGGCTTCCTCAGTGGCGCGCACGCTCAGCCCTTCGGCGACGACGCGGGCAGCGAGGGCTTCCTGGGCCTTTGCTCCCGCCTTCAGGCCCAGCAGGGCGCGGGCGTGGCCCCCGGAAAGCACGCCGGCCGCGACTTTGCGCTGTACGTCCACGGGCAGGCTCATGAGGCGGATCATGTTGGTGATCACGGGGCGGGAGCGGCCCAAGCGGTCTGCGAGCTCGTTTTGGGTCACGCCGAACTCTTGGAGAAGCTGCTGGTAGGCGGCCGCTTCTTCCAGGGGGTTGAGTTGGACGCGGTGGATGTTTTCCAGCAGGGCGTCGCGGAGCATGTTGGCGTCGTCAGTCTGGCGCACGAGCGCGGGGATGCGCTTGAGTCCGGCTTTCGTGGAGGCGCGCCAGCGGCGCTCGCCCATGATGATCTCGTATTGGTCTTTGCCCTGTTCACGCACCACGATTGGCTGGAGGAGGCCGAACTCTTTGATGGAGTGCACGAGCTCGTCCAGCTCGTCTTCATCAAAGACGGTGCGCGGGTTGCGGGAGTTGGGGCTGATCAGGCCCACGGGGATTTCGCGGTAGCTCACTGTTGCTTTGGCCGCCTCGGCGAGGATGGGGTTGGCTGCTTTCTTGGGCGCGCCCTTTTCCCCGATGACGATGTCTGCCGCGTCGTCGCCAAGCTTGGAGCCTGGCTGTGGGCCTGCGGTGATCAGTGCCGCGAGGCCGCGGCCGAGTCCGCCTTTGCGGGTTTCCTGTGCCATGTTTTCTCCAGTTTATTGCTTGGTGGGGGCTTGCCCGATGGGGGCGCTGTCCTCAGTGGGGAGGTAGTCCCCGCGGGTGGCGAGCTCCTTTGCCGCGTCGAGGTACGCGAGTGCACCCCGCGAGCCGGGGTCGTACTGCAACACGGTCTGCCCGTAGCCAGGGGCTTCCGAAACTTTCACGCTGCGCGGGATTTTGGTGCGCAACACGACGTCACCAAAGTGGCCGCGGACCTCTTCACTTACCTGCTCCGCGAGTTTGGTGCGGGCGTCATACATCGTAAGCAGAATTGCGGAGATGTGCAGGTTGGGGTTGAGGTGCTGGCGGATCATCGTGATGTTGTTGAGCAACTGACCCACACCCTCCAGCGCATAGTATTCGCACTGGATGGGGATCAAGACCTCGTCAACGGCATTCATTGCGTTGATGGTGAGCAACCCAAGGGAAGGGGGGCAGTCAATGAACACGTAGTCAAAGCCCTGTTCGCGGACGAACTCATCCAGGGCATCAGCCAAGCGGTATTCGCGGCGAACCATGGAAACAAGCTCGATCTCGGCGCCCGCGAGGTCAATGGTGGCGGGGATGCAGTAGAGGTTTTCGCTGGCGGTGGATTGGGCCATGGCCTCTGCTGGTTGGCATTCGCCGATCAGAACCTCGTAACTGGAAAGCGTGCCTGCGCGGTGCTCCACGCCAAGCGCGGTGGAGGCGTTGCCCTGGGGGTCGAGGTCCACCACGAGCACCTTAAGCCCGCCGATCGCCAGACCAGCGGCGAGGTTCACCGAGCTCGTGGTTTTACCCACACCGCCTTTTTGGTTTGCCACGGTGAGCCTGCGCGGTGATTCAGGGCGCGGCAGTGACAGTGCGTTGGGTGTGAGAACCTGCGCCGCGCGGCGTGCCGCTGCGGCAATCGGGGTGTCATCCCAGTTGTGCTCGTCCATGCGTCCCTTCTTTATGTGGAGAATTCGTATCTACTCTAGTACACGCCCTCAACGGCGCTTCCTGATGGAAATCACAGTGGTTGGCTGCTCCAGCAGCGCGCCGACGGTATAGATTTTCGCGTCCGTGCCACCAGCCTTTTTAATCTCTTGGGCATCCCTGGTGAGCTCTTCTTCCACACTGGCGCCCTTCATCGCAATCATCCTGCCACCGGGAGCTACTAAGGGTAAGGACCACTTGGCCAGCTTGCCCAAAGGGGCAACTGCGCGGGAGGTTACCACCTCTACTGGGTCCATTTGGCCTCTGACTTCTTCAGCCCGACCACGGATCACGGTGACATTACTCAGTTCAAGCTTTTCCTTGACTTCTCCCAGGAACACCGAGCGCTTCAGTAGAGGCTCAATGAGCGTGATACTGAGGTCCGGGCGCGCGATGGCAAGGGGGATACCCGGCAGGCCCGCGCCGGAACCAATGTCCGCCACGGTAGAAAACTCCTCCATGGCCTCACCGATCACGGCGCAGTTCAGCAGGTGCCGTTCCCACAGCCGTGGGACTTCCCGGGGGCCGATGAAGCCACGGGTTGAGCCGTCAGTGGCCAAGAGCTCGTGATAGGCCTGAGCCAGGGGTAGGCGCTCACCAAAAATCTCCGCAGCTACCGCTGGCATGCCCTCAGGCTGTGAGGGAGCGGGCATGGTGGGGGCCTCGTTTTTTGAATGTTTCACGTGAAACCTTCCTTTTTTTCATTCGTTGCTTACGGTAGCACGGGGCCCGGACACGGCGTCCAAGCAGCAAAAAAGCCCGCCTGAGCGGGCTTTGTGCGGGGTGAATTAGCGGCGCTTCTTTGGATTGTTTGGGCGCTGGCCAGGACGTGGGGCGCTTGCACGCTTGGCCTCCTTCTTGGCCGCGATTTCCTCTGCCTCTTCGGCGTCGATCTTGGAGAAGATCCAGCGCTGCTGGAAGAAGGTCCAGATGTTGTTTGCCACCATGTAGAACAGCAGGCCCAGGTGCCACAGCACGCCGGTGAACAGAATCGTCAGCGGCAGGAACCACATCATCATGCGGTTCATCATGTCCATCTGCATAGCCATTTGATCATTATCTGGGCGCTTCTGCAGGCCGGACTCCAGGCGGCGCTTCTGGCGGGTCACGGACATGCGGGCGTTGAGGTGGGTTGCCACCACGATGATGAGAATCAGCGGTGCGGCCACCAGGGCGATGTCGAAGCGCGTGAAGTCCACCGGGGAGAAGGCGTCATACATGTCTTGCGGCATGGAGATGTATGCGGACAGTGGCACACCGAACAGGCGGGCGTCCAGGAAGGATTGGACGTCGTCAGCAGAGAACACGTAGTTGGGCAGTTGGCGGTTGAGCTCTGGATCGAGGCCGAGCTGGCCGGTGCCGGTACCGGTACGGTTAAAGGAGCGCAACACGTGGAACAGGCCAATGAACACTGGCATCTGCACAAGAACTGGCAGGCAGCCGCGCAGTGGGTTTACGCCGGATTCCTGCTGCAGCTTGCGGGTTTCCTGCATCATCTTCTGCTGGTCATTCGCGTACTTTTTGCGAATCTCCTGCATCTGCGGCTGCAGTTCCTGCATCTTGCGCATGGAGCGCATCTGGTTGAGCATTGGGCGCACCAGTACAAGGCGGATGGTAAAGGTGAGCAGCACAATGGCGAGCACCCAGGACCATCCGGAGTCTGGTGACATCACAAAGCTCACTGCTTTATGCCAGAACCACAAGATGCCGGCAATGGTGTAGTAAACGAAGTCCAGCACGTCTTCTATTGCTCCTTTGATTGTTTTGGCATCACCGGATCAAAGCCTCCGGGGTGCCAGGGACCGCACTTGCTTAGCCGAACCAGCGTGAGCACGCTACCCACCAGTGCGCCGCGCTCGGAAAGCGCTTGAATAGCGTATGCACTGCAGGTTGGTTCGAAACGGCAGGTAGACCCCATCTTAAGGGGGGAAATGTAGTTTTGGTAAAACCGAACCGCGCCGATGAGCAGCCGTTTCATCACAGGCCTGCCTTTCGCAGCGCTTTTTCGATCCCCGCCAGGACATCCTGATCCACCTGCTGTGCCGTGGCGACGTCGATAGGCGGCAGGGCTCGAAGCACGACTTCCGCGTTGCGGGGCAGCAAGTGGCAGTGGCGCATGAATGCGTGGCGCAGTTGCCGTGATACCCGATGCCTAGTGACAGCGTTGCCGATGGCTTTGGAGACGACAAGGCCCATTTTGGGGCCGCCGGTAATGGCGATTTGGTGTTCTACCAGCCGAATATGCACAACGACGGTGCTCCGTCCCGCGTGCTTACCTTTCCGAATTGCTGCTTTGAAAGCTTCGGAATTGGTGAGCTTGTGTTGGGGAGGAAGCACCGTCGTGGATGTGCTTGAAGCGTAAAAAATTTACGCGGTCAGGCTTGCACGGCCCTTACGACGACGTGCAGCTACAATTGCGCGACCAGCACGGGTGCGCATACGAATGCGGAAGCCGTGCTTCTTTGCGCGACGACGGTTGTTCGGCTGGAACGTCCGCTTACCCTTTGCCACGGTAAACACTCCTATAGTGATGTAATGCGGGTGATCGCACCAGTAGCGGTGGATCACCCAAAGTTGGATATTGTTGCGAGCTCAAAAATCCATTGCGGCGGCGCAATTAGGCCATCGCAGGGGCAGCGAGCAACGCATGCCACACGCCATATGGTTATGGGGTGCAGTAACAGACTCCAACAGCCTACGCGAGTTTTCGCTTGCACACAAAATCGACACGCGCCCTCAAGCGCATCCCCCGCCGCTACCCCTGAAATCACAAAAATGTAATTTCAGCAGTGTCTTTTGCTGGGCTGCAACGCGGCGGCGGTGAATTTTTTGCAATTCACTTGCGTTGATGCCATCCGCTCCAGCCCTCTCGCCATGCCACAAGATCGCGCTGCAGATCTGAGAATCAGCCAAGAGCGTGCCGCGACACGCACGCGCACCGATTGGTGGTGCCATAAGCAGGTGGACACTGGGGAAAGAAGCCGTGTATCACTGATTTACAGAAGCATTTTTCACAGCCTGTGGGATTCGCAAACTGTGGAAAACTCTCAAGTGTCAGTTGAGACTTTGACAATTTGTGCGCAAATGTGCAGGTCAAAGCCTTGACAAGCGGTTAGTAGTTTTCCACAGGGTTGTGGGATACTTGTGGATAACTTTTTCCACAGCCGTTGTGAAATGCGTTTTCCACACCTGTGGAAAACATTGTGGAATACATGGTCAGGTGAGTTTTTGAATTGTGAAAAAGTTCTTAAAAGCACCATTCGCACCAACTAATTCGTTAACTCAAGGATGAGAACCGTGACCGACCCCTCGCTGGCCCCGCAGCACCTCAACCAAATCTGGCACGAGGTCATTGAGCAGTTGCCACAGGTCTCCGCGCAACAGCGCGCATATCTCCAACTCGCCACCCCAGCGGCACTGTTGGAGGGAATCGCTGTCATTTCCGTGCCCAACGCGCGCACCAAAGACTTAATCGAGCATGACCTTGGCGAACCGATCCGCCAGGCACTGAGCAACGTGCTCGGAAAGCCCATGAGTGTTGCGGTTTCTATCACCACCACGAGCACAACACACACGGAACCGTCGTCAATTCCAACACCAACACCCACCCCGGCACCAGCACCGGCCTTCGAACCTCAGCACCAACTCCAGCCGGAACGGGAACCAGATCCAGAACCACCGGCACCAGCACCGGCACCGGCAACGGAGAACTCCTGGGAGCAGCGCTGGCGCGTGGATCATGCGAATGACCAGCCCGTGGGCGGGTACCGCAGGGAAATGCCGGCGCATAATCCCAATAGGGTTATGCTGCTGAACCCGGCATACACGTTTGATAATTACGTGGTTTCAGACAGCAACAAGTTGCCGTTTTCCGCAGCTATTGCCGTGGCTGAGAAGCCTGCGCGCTCCTACAACCCGTTGTTCATTTGGGGTGATTCGGGCCTTGGCAAGACCCACCTTATGCACGCAATTGGAAACTATGCACAGCAGTTGGATCCAAGTTTGCGGATTAAGTACGTCTCCAGTGAGGAATTTACGAACGACTACATCAATTCCGTGCGCGATGACCGCCAGGAATCCTTCAAGCGCCGCTACCGCGACCTAGACATCCTCATGGTTGATGACATCCAGTTCCTCCAAGGCAAAGAGGGTACCCAGGAGGAGTTCTTCCACACGTTCAACGCGTTGCAGCAGGCCAACAAGCAAATTGTGCTCTCCTCTGACCGCCCACCGAAGCAGCTCACCACGCTGGAGGACCGCCTGCGCACCCGCTTCCAATCGGGTCTGATCGCGGATATCTACCCGCCGGACCTGGAGACGCGCATCGCGATTTTGAGCAAGAAAGCCCAGGCAGAAGGTCTGCAGCCGGACCGCGAGGTGATGGAACTCATCGCGTCGCGCTTCAACACTTCTATCCGTGAGCTCGAGGGTGCGTTCATCCGCGTGTCCGCCTATGCCTCCCTGAACAAGCAGCCGATTAACTTGGAAAATGCCCAGGTTGCGCTGCGGGACATGATGCCGGAGCAGGCGGCGGTGGCGGTGACGGTGGAGTCGATCATGGAGGTGACCGCGGAATACTTCAAGGTCACGCTCGCGGATCTCAAGGGAACTTCCAAGAAGCGCGCGATTGCCCACGCCCGGCAGCTCGCCATGTACCTCTGCCGCGAACTCACGGACTTCTCCTTGCCGCGTATCGGTGAATACTTTGACAAGGACCACACCACCGTCATTTACTCCGACCGCAAGATCCGCACGGAGATCAAAGAGCGCCGCGACACCTACAACGAGATCCAGCAGATCACGCAGCGCATCAAGTCTGCGAACGTCCGCTAGAAGGGGCATTTCCGACGTCACCCTCTCCACCCAAACCCGCATCCAAAACCCCAGCTTTCAGCGTTTTTCACAACCTGAGCTGGGGTTTTACTAGTTGCTCACAGGGTTATCCACAAGCCTGTAATTACACAATTGTTATTTGGTGAATTGCCACACAATTGGGTCATCCCTAAAAGCACAACCCCCGCGCCGCGCCGCATCACCAGCCCTGTGCAAAACCGCACTCAACCTGTGCACAGCAACGCGGAATTTTGTGGAAGTAATGTGTACAAAAAAGCGGCCCGCTGCGTTCTCCACAATGTGGCAGGGTTATCCACAGACAACCAACACTGCTATGCACAGCGTGAAAATGGGGCGCCACGAGCGGATTTTCGGTGAATTACACAAATTCACAGGACTTACTGTAGTTACCAACTATTTCTCTTAAAACTAAAAGGGAGAAATGGGCCTTGGGGAAAACCTGCGCCGCGTGCGGTCGAACGACTGACCCTGAACCGCGGCAACGAAAGCCGGGCGACCGGGAGACGGGAGATAGGTGTCATTCCAAGTTTCTTTGCCGGCAAAATACAGGTACGTTAGGCAGTGAACTTTTTGTGATTACAGCTTTTGGGGCATCTGGCTGAAAACCAACGTCCAATCGCCGGAACACCGGCATCTACCTGCATGAATCACAAAAACTGGAAGGCAAAAGGAGTACGAAGGCAAGCATGGAACACCAAGAACTGTCATTCCGCGTGGAAAAAGATGAGCTTGCGTCTGCCGTGGCTTGGGTTGCCCGCAGCCTGCCTACCAACCCCACGCAGCCGGTACTTCGAGGAATGTTGATCACCGCCACTTTTGACGGCCTTGAGCTCGCGGGTTTTGACTACGAGGTTTCCACTAAAGTCACAATTCCCGCCGAGGTGAAAGAAGCTGGCCAGGTGGCCGTGGGCGGTAAGTTGCTTGCGGAAATCGTTTCAGTGCTGCCTTCCAAACCGGTGGAGTTTTCCGTGAACGGCCAAACTCTGCTGCTGGTGTGTGGCTCTGCTCGCTTTGAACTTCCTGTAATTCCACTGGATGATTACCCACCGCTGCCTAAGCTGCCTGCGGTGACCGGCGCCGTGGACCCTAGCTTGTTCAACGCGGCTGTAAGCCAGGTGGCGGTTGCGGCTGGCCGCGATGACACCCTGCAGATGCTCACCGGCATTCACATCGAAATTGATGGTGAGCAAGTAACGCTTACCGCCACGGACCGTTTCCGTTTGGCAACGCGCAAGTTCCAGTGGGTGCCTGCGGTCCCAGACGCCAAGGCAAACCTGCTGGTCCCAGCGAAGAATCTGGCGGAAAGCGCACGCAGCCTGAACTCCTCTGAGCCCGTGGAAATTGCGGTGGGCAGCGGTGAATCCATTGGCAGCGAAGGCCTGTTTGGCCTCCATGTGGATGCGCGCCAGACCACTGCTCGCATGCTGGATGCAGATTTCCCCAACGTGGCTCCGCTGTTCCCTAAGCACCACACCTCCATGGCAACCGTGGAAATTTCAGCTTTGGTGGATGCTATCCGGCGCGTCTCCTTGGTTGCAGGGCGCAATTCCCACATCCGCATGCAATTCAACGCCGGCGAGCTTATCCTTTCCGCCACTGGTCAGGACGCCGGCCACGCTGAAGAGTACGTTCCTTGTGCGTACACCGGACAGGATGATTTCATCATTGCGTTCAACCCCTCCTACCTGCGCGATGGACTGAGCGTTATCCCAACGGACCGCGTGGTCTTCGGCTTCACCGAGTCCTCCCGCCCGGCGATCCTCATCCCAGAACCGGAGGAATTGCCACAGGCTTCGGAAGATGGCACGTTCCCAGCACCGGAGACGGATTACTCCTACCTGCTGATGTCCGTGCGCCTGCCTGGCTAATACTTGCTTCATTCACAAATCATGCAAAAGGGGTGACTGCCTTATGTTTATTCGGCAGCTCCAATTGCGTGATTTTCGATCTTGGCCGGAATGCACCATCGCGTTGGAGCCTGGCGTTACCGTGTTTGTGGGGCGCAACGGTTATGGAAAAACCAACATCATTGAGGCGATTGGGTATACCGCCCACCTCGGATCACACAGGGTGTCCCAGGATGCCCCGCTGGTGAGGATGGGTGCGGAGGCGGCCAGGGTGTCCGTGACTGCGGTGAACGAGGGGCGCGAACTCACCACGCATCTGCTGATCAAGCCGCAGGGTTCTAACTTGGCGCAGATCAACCGGACGAGGTTGAAAAGCCCGCGCGAGTTGCTCGGCGTGGTTCGTACCGTGTTGTTTTCCCCCGAGGACTTGGCGTTGGTTCGCGGGGAGCCAGCGGAGCGCCGCCGCTACATAGACGACCTGCTCATTGCCCAAAAACCGCGCTACGCAGGGGTGAAAGCGGACTATGAAAAGGTGCTGCGCCAGCGCAATTCTTTGCTGAAAACGGCAAGTTCCTCCCTCCGCCGTGGCTACGGCCATGATGATGGCGCGCTCGCAACGCTCGACGTGTGGGACGGCCAACTTGCACATTTTGGTGGGCAGTTGTTGGCCGGGCGCCTTGAGTTGTGCGAGCAGCTCAATCCCTTGGTCCATGAGGCCTACGCGCAGATCGCCCCGGAGTCTAGGCCTGCCTCGATTGCTTACAACTCCACTGTAGACATGCACGAGTCCACCACCGCGGAACTACTGGAGGCAGCCATGCTTGCAAACCTGGGCGCCGTGCGTTCCAAGGAGATTGAGCGTGGGCTGAGTCTGATCGGACCACACCGCGATGACCTGGACGTTCTCCTGGGCAGCTACCCGGCTAAGGGCTTTGCTTCCCACGGCGAGACGTGGTCAATGGCCCTGGCGCTGCGCCTTGCCTCCTTCCAACTTCTGCGCCAAATGGGCACAGACCCGGTGCTTATCTTGGATGACGTATTCGCCGAACTGGACGCCAAGCGCCGCGAAAAGCTCGTGGCGGTTGCCAAAGATGCGGAGCAGGTGCTTATCACTGCGGCCGTGGATAGCGACCTCCCCGAAAACCTCCAATCCACCGTGGGCAAGAAGTTCCAGGTGAGCGTGGAACAACAAGAAACCGGCCGTATCTCATTGCTGGAGGAACTGCCATGAGCGACCTCGTCTCAGATGCCTTTCATACCATCCAAAAAGAGGCTTCCCGACGCGGCCTCGCGCCAAAGTCCCAGCAGATCACACGCGCGGCGAGCAAGCAGGAACGCAACCTTAACTCCCCAGCAGACGCCGGGAGCAAGGCGTCCGGTGGGCGTCGGAAAGGCATTCCTACCGGCCCTGATGGGCGCCGCCTGCCCAAAAAAGACAACTTGGAGTCCGTGAATGCAGTGCTCCAACGCGAGATTTCGCGGCGTGGGTGGGGCAGAGAAATCGCAGGTGGATGGGTCCAGAACAACTGGGAGGAACTCGTGGGGGCGCAGGTGGCTGCGCACACCAAGGTGGAAATGTTCAAAGGCGAGGCACTGTTCATTTCCTGTGATTCCACTGCCTGGGCCACGAACTTGCGCATGATGCAGCGCAACATTTTGGCGGCAATCGCGCGGCAAGTGGGGCAGGGGATCATCACCGAGTTGAAGATTTTTGGGCCAAAGACTCCGAGTTGGCGGCACGGGCCTTTGCATGTGAAGGGTCGGGGTCCTCGAGACACCTACGGATAAACCCGATTGCCCAAATCGGTGCCTCATTGCCCTCCCACGCGCACGAACTGTCTTAGCAGTAGGGGAGTAGGCAGTGTAGAATGGGAGAGTCTGTAGAAAAATACGCAAGGAGTCCAAGCCTCGTGGCTAATGCTGAACACGAATACGGCGCCTCATCCATTACCATCCTCGAGGGCCTTGAAGCTGTGCGGAAGCGCCCCGGCATGTACATTGGCTCAACCGGTGAGCGCGGCCTTCACCACCTGGTGTGGGAGGTTGTGGACAACTCCGTAGATGAGGCAATGGCTGGCTACGCCGACCGCGTTGACGTCACCATTCTTGCCGATGGCGGCATTGAAGTGATTGATAATGGCCGTGGCATTCCGGTGGAGATGCACCCCTCGGGCGCTCCAACCGTCCAGGTGGTCATGACCCAGCTCCACGCCGGCGGTAAGTTCGATTCCGATTCCTACGCTGTTTCCGGTGGTCTCCACGGCGTGGGTATTTCCGTGGTGAACGCCCTCTCCACCCGCGTAGAGGCGGACATCAAGCGCGACGGCAAGCACTGGTACCAAAACTTTGACAACGCCGTGCCATTCCCGCTGGAAGAAGGCGGCAATGCCCGCGGCACCGGCACCACCATCCGCTTCTGGCCGGACGCGGAAATTTTTGAAACCACCACCTTTGACTTTGATACGATCGCTCGCCGCCTCCAGGAAATGGCATTCCTCAACAAGGGTCTCACCATGACCCTCAAGGACCTCCGGGCCACCGAGGAAGAGATCGAGCTCGAGGCGATCGCGGAAGAGGGAGACACCGCCGAGGGCATTTCGTTGGAGTCCCTTGACGGCGATGAAGCCGGTGCTGAGGCAGGTGCCGCTGAACAGGCAGGGGCTGGCAAGAAGAAGGAAAAGAAAAAGACCTTCTACTACCCCAATGGCCTTGAGGACTACGTTGCGCACCTGAACAAGTCCAAGCAGGTGATCCACCCCTCCATCATCTCTTTCGATGCCAAGGGTGAGGACCACGAGGTTGAGGTGGCAATGCAGTGGAATGGTGGCTATTCCCAAAGCGTGCATACTTTTGCCAACACCATTAACACCTTTGAGGGCGGCACCCACGAGGAAGGTTTCCGCGCGGCGCTGACCTCCCTGATGAACCGCTACGCCCGCGAGCACAAGCTGCTTAAGGACAAAGACGCAAACCTCACCGGTGATGATTGCCGTGAAGGCCTTGCCGCGGTGATTTCCGTGCGCGTTGGCGACCCTCAGTTTGAGGGCCAGACCAAGACCAAGCTGGGCAATACCGAGGTCAAGGGCTTCGTGCAGCGTATGGTCAACGAGCATGTGTCTGACTGGTTGGATGCCAACCCTGCGGAAGCAAAGACGATCATCTCCAAGGCCGTTTCCTCCGCGCACGCCCGCGTTGCTGCCCGCAAGGCCCGTGACCTGGTGCGCCGAAAGAGTGCCAATGACCTAGGCGGCCTGCCCGGTAAGCTGGCCGACTGCCGCTCCAAGGACCCGGTGAAGTCCGAGCTCTACATCGTGGAGGGTGACTCCGCAGGTGGTTCCGCAAAGGGCGGCCGCGACTCCCTCTACCAGGCAATTCTTCCGCTACGCGGCAAGATCCTGAACGTGGAAAAGGCGCGCCTGGACAAGGTGTTGAAGAACAACGAGGTCCAGGCCATCATCACGGCGCTGGGCACCGGTATCCACGAGGAATTCGACATCAAGAAGCTGCGCTATCACAAGATCGTGCTCATGGCGGATGCCGACGTGGACGGCCAGCACATCGCAACGCTGCTGCTCACCTTGCTGTTCCGCTTCATGCCGCAACTCATTGAGGAAGGCCACGTCTACCTGGCACAACCACCGCTCTACAAGCTCAAGTGGGCCAAGGGCGAGCCGGGCTTTGCCTACTCCGACGCGGAACGCGACCAGCAGCTCGCCGAGGGCCTGGCCGCCGGCCGCAAGATCAACAAGGATGACGGCATCCAGCGCTACAAGGGCCTGGGTGAAATGAACGCCTCCGAGCTGTGGGAAACCACCCTCGATCCAAGCGTGCGTATCCTGCGCCGCGTGGACATCGAGGACGCACAACGTGCCGACGAGCTGTTCTCCATCCTCATGGGTGACGACGTCTCCGCCCGCCGCAGCTTCATCACCCGCCGTGCCAAGGACGTTCGTTTCCTCGACGTTTAAGGCGACGTCTAAGGTGCCGCTTACGGTGCTGGCTCGTTGGCATATGCCAGCGGATCGTGCTGGAACCCGTTAAGCGCCACCTGCATGGCGGCGCGCTGCACAATGTTGCGCTCCGCCTGCTGAATCTGCAGGTGGGCGGCACTGTGGTGGTCCGCCTGCAGAATCGATTTGGTGATCTCTAGCGTTTGCGGGTCTAGGGTGAAAGCCTCGCCGGCGCAGACCACAACCTCCGGGTCCACAAAATCCACCGCGGCGGCGATTGCCTTGCCCATCGCTTCCGCCCGCTCGTGAAACATTGTGCGCAATTGTTCTGAATTCTTGGCCGCTTCCACCAGTTCAGCAAAGGTTTTCACCTCAAATCCCAATTCCGCGGCTCTGCCCAAAATCGGCTTCACACTCAGTGGGGCCAATCCATGAGGGCCAGGACCTGGCCGCAGCGCACTTGGTTTACGGCCAGAATGTGGGTAATGCACAATGCCATTAAAAATCCACGCATGGCTTACCACTTCGCGGGCGTAAAAGTACAGCGTAGAGGGCCAATGCTCGCCAGCAATCGGGGTTGCGGCGATCTCGGCGCCGGCCATCGCGAGTACACCCGTGGCTACCGTGACGCGCCTGCCAAACGCCTCATGGAGCAACGTGGCGACGTCGGCACCCTTCCAGCCGTACTCCGAGGAATTGATGAATCCCTGCCGATCCACATGGGAAGAAAATGCAATGCCGACGTCCACAGGTTCCGGGAGGCCCACGGCGAGCGCCTGGAGTGCGGTGGCCAGTGCGAAAAGGTGTTCTTTGGGATGGAGGTGTTTGGCGGCGAGTGGCAGGCGGCGCTGGCGGATGATGCGGCCGGAGACGTCGCAGATCACGATTTCCGCGCTGGACACACCAACGTGCGCGCCCCACACCAAAAGGTGGCTACCGTCAACGCGCAGTGTGATGCGTGGGCGGCCGGCCTTGGTGGAGTCGGCGGCGCTGAATTGTTCTTCCACCAGTCCTGCATCCAGCAGCGCGGCAACGTACCTGGTGGCGCTTGCCTGGGACAGCCCGAGCTGGGTGTGGAGCAGGGTGCGGTCGGATTGGGTGGTACGGATTTGGTGCAGCACGCGAGCAAGCGGGGAAGTGGGCAGGCCAAATCTCGCTGTGACCTGCTGTTGTGATGCCATGGGGTGAAAGTATAGCGCCCTATTTCCGCCTTCTGGGCTTAAAAGAGTGCCTCGGGCAGCGCGCCTTCCAAGTTCAGCAGGTGGCGTTTGCGTTCCAGCCCGCCTGCGTACCCCGTGAGGGAGCCGTCCGCCCCAACAACGCGGTGGCAGGGGACGATGATACTGAGTGGGTTGGCCCCAACCACCTGGCCCACGCGCTGCGCAAAATGCCTGTTTCCCAACTTGCTCGCTAGTTCGCCGTAAGTGGTGGTGGAGCCGTAGGGAATCTCCTGCAGCAGCGCCCAGGTGTGTAGGGCGAACTCGCTGCCCTCAAGGTGGATTGGTAGGGAGAAATCCCGCAGCTCACCGGCAAGGTACTGTGTCAGTTGTTCAGCGGCTAATGCGAGGGTGGTGTGCTGGGAAGGCTCGATGAGGGAGCCCAGTGTGGCCTTGGATTCGGCCAGGGGACGGTTTTTGTGTTGCGCAAAATACACCCCAACCAGATTTTCATTGCGCGCAATCAAAGTGATGGGGCCGAGCTCAGAAGCAATCACCGCATGGTGTGTTGTGTGCGAAGGCTCCATGGCTTGGCCTTTCCGTGTTCTTGGGCTAGCCTGCGTGGCGTTCCAGCAGGTCACCGAGCGCCGCGATGTGTGGCGCCACCAGCTTGTTGGCTTTGCTGCGCAGCGTGGAGTAGGCCTTCTGTACCGCGGAGTTATTGACCTTTTCTGCGTTGCGATCCACGACCGCGAGGACGTCATTCACCACGTTCTCACTATTTGCATCCAGGTAGGCGCCAAATCCGGTGCTGCCGTTGGCCTGGTAGTTGGTCCAATACGGGTCCAGGGTGCTCAGAATCTCTGGGAGGAGCTTGTTGGTGGCCTTTACCACGATGTCTGCGTTGACCTTCTTGGCAGCGCCCAGCGCACCCTTGAGGGCCATGCCGCTGATGCCGGAGGAGGATTCAACGGAAGCGTCGATCAGCGCGGCGAGGTCTGTCACCACAACCTCGCGCTTGGTGTTCAAAAGGTCTTGGAGTGAAGTCATGCGCTCCAGTATGCCGAAAAACTGAAGCCCTCGTTTTTGGGCAGCCGCCGTTATGCCCCGGTGGCCTTCTTCACCAATTGCTTCATCCGCTCTTTCACGCCTTCGGTGAGGGCGGGGATGGCGTAGTGAGTTGCCCACATTTCGCCATCGTCAAGCGTTGCGGAAGGGTTGAAGCCCAGGGTGGTGTAGCGGGTGTCGAACTTGCTTGTGACCTGCAGGAATACCACAACATCTTGTTCGTTTTCGTAGGCGGGCATACCGTACCAGGTGCGTGGGTAGAGCTGTGGCGCTACCTCGCTCATCACCTGATGCAGGGCAATCGCGATTTCTTTGTCCCCGGCGGGCATCGCCTCAATTGCCTGCTCAAGGGCCTCGAGGTTCTTTACGCGCTTGTTGCCGCCTTTTTGGGTGCGCAGTTCCTCCGCGCGTGCCTTCATGGCTTCGCGCTCAGCTTTGCTAAAACCGCTCATCATGTGCCCTTTCGTAGAAAGATTGCACGCGTGGGGATTGAGGGTGTGAATCCCACTGTCGTGGGTTTGATGAGGTAGTCGATGTTGCGGAAGCTTTGGCATCGGCGTGCGTTGTGCTCCGTACGTTGTTTCAAAAACGGGTTTCAT